>NZ_JBHYZV010000017.1:0-105017 GCF_042753905.1 Streptomyces sp. NPDC059248
GGGGGGGGGGGGGGGCCCGCCCCCGCCCGCAGGCGCCGCCCGCGCCCGCCGACTTCCCCGGGTTGGGGGGGGGGGGGGGCCCCCCCCCCCCCGCCCCGGACCTGCCCCGACCCGCCCCCCGGGCCGACGCCCGGACCCGCGGTCTAGCGGACCTTCGCGAAGAACTCGCCCATGTCCGCCGCGAGCACCTCCGGCGCCTGCATGGCGATGAAGTGGTGGGTCGCGGGATTGTCCGTCGGCCAGTGGGCGATCACGTTCTCCCGCTCCGCGAGCCTGCGGACCGCGGGCGCCGACCCGCTGTAGACCCCGGTCGGTACCGCCTTCTGCCCCTTCGGCCAGCCGAATCCCGTGGAGTCGTACATCGGCCAGGACGAGGTGCCAAAGGTGCCCGTGAACCAGTACAGGCTCACATTGTCCAGGAACAGATCGCGGTCGATCGCCTCGTCCAGCGGCTTCCCGGAGGAGTTGAACTCCCGGAACTTCTGCGCCATCCAGGCCAGCGCCGCGACCGGCGAGTCCTGCCAGCCGTAGGCGAAGGTCTGCGGTGCCGCCCGCAGCAGGGCATGGTGGTCCACACCGTTCATCCACTCCTGCTCGCCCATGTCCGCGAAGGCCGCGCGCTCGTCCTCCGTCAGCTCCGGGAGGTCCTCCTCGGTGGGGAAGCCGAGCCCGGCGAGTACGTAGACGCCGACGACGTGCTCGGGGTCCGCCGCGGCGACCTGCGGGGCGATGTACGCGCCGAGGTCCCCGCCCTCGACGCCGTACCGCTCGTAACCGAGCCGCCCCATCAGTTCGGCCCAGATCCGGGCGACGCGGTCCGTGGTCCACCCGGTCGTGCTCGGCGGCGCGGAGAAGCCGAAGCCGGGGACGGACGGGACGACGATGTGGAAGGCCCGTGCCGGGTCGCCGCCGTGGGCGCGCGGATCGGTCAGCGGTCCGATCAACTCGGCGAACTCCACGAACGAGTTCGGCCAGCCGTGGGTGAGGAGGAGCGGCAGGGCGTCGGGCTCCGGGGACCCGATGTGCAGGAAGTGGATGTCGTGCCCGTCGATCTCGGTCATGAACTGCGGGAACTCGTTCAGCCGGGCCTCGCGCCGCCGCCAGTCGTAGCCGTCCCGCCAGTACTCGGCCAGCTCCTTGAGTACGTCGACGGGCACGCCCCGGCCGCCCTCGGCCTCACCCGGGAGCCGGCCGGCCCAGCGGGTACGGGCCAGCCGGTCGCGCAGATCGTCCAGATCGGCCCGGGGGACGTCGATCCGGAACGGCCGGATGTCCGTGCTCCCGGCCGTGCCGCCCGTCCCCGTGGTCTCCGCGCTCATGCCGTGCTCCGTGCCCATGGCCCTCTCCTCCTGTGTCGCGCCGACTCCCCGGCCTCTCCCCGAGCTGTCGGCCCGTTCGTGTCGGCGACTGGTGCGACCGTAGGAGCCGTATAGGACAAATCAGGTCCTATACGGGGGCGGAGTGTCGGCGGCCGGGGAGTGGCCGGGGCGTGGTCGGGGAGTTGTCCACAGCCCCTGCCGCCGTTCGGGCCCGGCTGGAAGACTGAAGCGCATGAGCGGCGGATCGTTGCGACGCGGGACGAGGGAACGGGCGCGGGAGCGGGAACGGGAACGGGAGGCGCGGGAGGTGGAAGGGGCCGGGCGGATGGAGCTGGTGGGGCGTGAGCGGGAGCTCCGGCTCTACACGGACCATCTGGACGGCGGCACGGACGACGCCGCCCACCGCACGCTGTTCCAGCTGCACGGCGTCGCGGGCGTCGGCAAGTCGTCCCTGCTGCGCCGGTTCGCCGGGGCCGCGCGCGAACGGGACGCGCTCACGGCCGTGCTGGACGAGTCCGTGACCGGGGTGCCCGAGGCGCTCGCCGGGATCTGCGAGCAGTTCGCGGCGCAGGGCGCCCAGCTCAAGGCGTTGGAGCGGTTGCTGGAGACCTACCGTCGGCGGCGGTACGAGGCCGAGTCCGCCGCCCTCCCGCCGCTCCCGCCCGATCCCGGAGCCGCCGGGGCGCCGCCCGATCCGCCCGGCGGCCCGGCGCCGTCCCCACCGCCGTCCCCGGCGCTGCTCACCGCCGCCCAGATCGGGGTCGTCGGCCTGGGCACCGTCCTGCCCGTGGCCGGGATCCTCGACCCCGCCCGCCTCGCCGGGAACGCGGGCGAGCTGAGGTCCGCGCTCAGCCGCCGGTTCGGCAAGCCCGAGGACGTGCAGCTGGTGCTCGACCCGCCGACGGCCCTCAGCCCGGTCCTCGTCGCCGAGCTGGTGCGGACGGCCGCCCGGGGCCGCCGGATCGCCCTCTTCTTCGACACCTACGAACGCACCGGCCCCTTCCTCGACCCATGGCTGCGCAGGCTCGTCGCCGAGGAGCACTACGGCGCCCTCCCCGAAGGGACCGTCGTCACCACCTCCGGCCAGCGCGCCCCCGACCCCGCCGTCTGGGCCGACCACGCGGGCCTCGTCACCGATATCCCCCTCAGCCCCTTCACCGACGCCGAGGCCCGCCTGCTCCTCACGGCGAAGGAGGTCGTCGACGAGGACGTCGTACGGGACGTCCTGCGGCTCTCCGGCAGGCTGCCCGTCCTGGTGTCCATGCTCGCCGAGAACGCGGGGCGGCCCGACGGGGTGACCGACCCCAGCGCCACCGCCGTCGAACGCTTCCTCCGCTGGGAGACCGACCCGGCCCGCCGCGCCGCCGCCCTCAACGGCGCGCTGCCCCGCCTGCTCAACGAGGACATCCTGCTCGTCGCCGTCGGCCGGGCCCCCGCCGACGCGGACCCGGCCCCGCCCGAAGACCCCGAGGCGGCAGCCCTGTTCGACTGGCTGGGCCGACAGCCCTTCGTCAGCGACCGGGGCGGCCGGGCCCGCTACCACGACGTCGTACGCGACCCGATGCTCCGTCTCCAGCGCAACCGCTCCCCGCAGCGCTGGCGGGCCGCCCACACCCGGCTCGCCGACGCCTTCGCGGCCTGGGCCGACGAGGAAGCGGGCGACGACGCCCGTACGGACGGCCTGTGGGCCGTCGAATCCTGGCGGGCGGCCCGGATCGAGGAGACGTACCACCGGCTGTGCGCCCGGCCCCGTACGGCGCTGCCCACCGCCCTCGCGGACGGCGTGCTCGCCGCCGACGAGTCCGTCACCGCCGCCCGCCGGTGGGCGGGGGCGCTCGCCGACGCGGGCGCCGACACCGACGACGCCGCCCTGCGCGAGCTGGGCGCGCAGTGCCTGGCCGCCGTCGAGGACGAATCACGGCTGGCCGTCGCCCTGATCGGCGTGGTCCTCGGCCGGGCCGAGGCCGATGACACCACCCGCCGCCGCGCCCTCCTGGTCCGCGCCCGCGACCAGCGGCGACTCGCCCTGTTCGACGAGGCGCTGGCGGACTACCGGCTCGCGATCGCCCTCGGCGACGACGCGGTCGAAACCCGTCATGAACTCGGCGAGACCTACCGCGTCGGCGGCCGATACGAGGAGGCCCTCACCGAGTACGCCCGGGTACTGGAGAGCGCCCCGGACCGGATGTCGACCATCGCCAGCGCCGCCTACGCCCACTACAAACTGGGCCGCCACGACGAGGCGCTGACCGGCTTCGACCGGGCCATAGCGGCCCGCCCCCGCTATGTGTGGGCGCTGCGGATGCGCGCCGAGGTGAGAAACGCCCTCGGCGACGGCGAAGGCGCCCTCACCGATGTCGCCGCAGCCCACGAGGCCGCCCCCGATGTGCCGTGGGCCGTCGGCGCCCACGGCGAACAACTCCGCCGCCTCGACCGCTGCGAGGAGGCCGTGACCCTCTTCGACCGGGCGATCGAGCTGGACCCCGAGTACGCCTGGGCCTTCGGCAGCCGTGCCATGGCCCACCACACCCTCGGCCGGACCGATACGGCGCTCGCCGACCTCGGCCACGCCCTCCGACTCGACCCCGGCTACATCTGGGCGCTGCTGCGCCGCGCCGAGATCCACCACGAGCGGGGCGACACCGATACGGCGCTGGCCGATCTGGACCGGGCGCTCGGCATCAACCCCGTATACACCGGTGCTCTGTTGCGCCGCGCCGACATCCACCGGGAACGGGGCGATCTCGACAAGGCCATCGCCGACTGCGACACCGCGATCGGCCACGACACCGGTGAGCACGCGGGGAACCGTGCCGCCCATCGGATCCGGGCCGTGACCCGGCTCGCGCTCGGCGACACCGGCGGCGCGCTCGACGACATAAGGCGGCTGGTCGGCCTCGGGGACGGCGACAACGCCCTCGCCGTACTGGCGGAACCGGCGCTCGCCGCTATACCGGAGGCGCGTGCTCTCGTCCATGGGCTCACGGGAGCGGACAGGGGCTCAGGAGCGTGAGCCGGAACGCTCCGGAGGCTCCCGACCCGATCGTTCGATTACAGTGCTGCGCCGGGCGGGCTGTCAGAGGCACCGCCCCGGCCGGACAGGTCGAGGACGACGTCGAAGGAGACGCGGGGTGAGTGCGATGGCGACAGGCGTCTGGGGACGTGCGGAGCAGCAGGATTTCCGTTCCCGGGTACGCGGCGCCCTGCTCGGCGCCGCCATCGGAGACGCCCTCGGGGCGGGAGTCGCCGGGCTCGGGACGGCCGCGATCCACGAGACGCACGGCCCCGACGGGGTCACCGACCTCGTCCCGGCCCACGGCCGCCGGGGTGCCGTCACCGCCGTGACCCAGCTGACCCTGTTCACCGTCGACGGGCTGATCCGCGCCCAGGTCCGCCGGGACACCGGCGCCTGGCATCCGCCGACCGACGTCCACCGCGCCTATCTGCGCTGGGCGGCCACCCAACGCGACTGGGGGCCCGACGAGCGCCGTAAGGACAACGGCTGGCTGGCGTGCGAGGAGTGGCTCTACGCCCGCAGGAACCCGTCCAAGGCCAGCCTGACCGGCCTCGGCGACGACATCATGGGCACACTCGACGCCCCCAAGAACCCGACCGCGCGCGACGGCGGCGCGCTCGCCCGCTCGGCACCGTTCGGCCTGCTCGTCGGCTGGGAGCCGCAACTGGTCTGTCAGCTGGCGGTCGAGTGCGCCGCCCAGACCCACGGCCATCCGGCGGCCTGTCTCGCGGCGGGCGCCTACGCCGTGATCGTCCACGGCCTGGCGCGCGGCGAGACGCTGGAGACGGCGGTGGAGCGGGCCGTCACCCTGATCGCGGCCCGCCCCGGCCACGAGCCCGTCACCGACGGCCTGAAGGAGGCGCTCGGAGCCGTACGCCAGGGTGTGCCGGGCCCCGACCGGGTCGCGGCCCTCGGCGACGGCCACGACGCCGAGTCGACTCTGGCGATCGCGCTCTACTGCGCGCTGGTCGCCGAGGACATCCGCCACGGTCTGCGCCTCGCCGTCAACCACGACGGCCCGTCCCAGACGACCGCCGCCCTCACCGGCGCGCTCCTCGGCGCCCTGCACGGCGAGACGGCGCTCCCCCCGGGGTGGCTGGCCGAGCTGGAGGGCCGGCCGACCGTGCTCGAACTCGCCGACGACTTCGCCATGGAGATGACCCAGGGCCCGGCCCTCCACGGCCCCACCACCTCCTCACCGGCCTGGCTCACCCGCTACCCGCGCGCCTAGGGAACCGCCCCTGCGGGGCCGGACAGGACGGCCCCCGGCGGGCGTCGTTGCCGAAATCAGCGCGCAGACCGTCGCGATCAGCGCGCACGCCGCCGTAGCCGCGCCGATGACCTCCCAGGGCAGGGCCGGCGGTGTCGGCGGTACCCGCAGGACGGCGAGCGCGCCGTGAATCGAGGCGAGATGGAGGGCGACCACGGCCGCTCCCGCGACCGCGCCGACGACGACCGCCGTCAGGGCCTCCGCGACCGCGAGCCGGACCAGTTGTGGACGGCTCGCCCCCGTCATACGCAGGAGCGCCAGTTCCCGGGCGCGGCCCGGGGCGGCCATCAGCAGGGTGTTGGCGAGCGCGATCGCCGTATGGAAGAGGGCGATACCGAGGACCACCGTGTAGCCCGCCGTCGTCCGCCGGTCGGGCGCCGGAACGGTCGTGGCGATCCACTCGGCCCGGGTGCGCACCGTCGCCTCCGCGAACCCGGCGTCCGCCAACCCCGCGTCGGCGAACCCGGCGCCCGCCAACCCCGCGCCCGGCCGCCCGGCGGCGGCCCGCCGCAGTGCCGCCTCCGCCGCCGCCCGGTCGGTGCCGGGGCCCAGAGCGACGTCGATCCGGTCGACGACGGCGCCGGGGGCGTTGCGCGGGGTCACGTACACACCGTTGCCGCCGGTGCCCGTCGGCATGACGGCGGCGATCCGCAGGGCGGCGGGCGAGCCGTCGCCGCGCAGGACGGTGACCGTGTCGCCGACCCGGTGCCGGGCCCACTCGTCGTTGACGACGATCGACCGGTCGTCGAGGTCGCGGATGTCGCCCGCGACGAGCGGCGGCCGGGTGGTGGCGGCGAGTCCGCCCGGTTCGACGGCGCGGGCGTCGGACCGGATCAGGGCCGTGCCCTCCTCCAGGACGAAGACCGCCGACGAGGCCGAGGGGGAGATCCGTACGCCGGGTACGGCCCGGAACCGGTCGACCGCCGCCTGGTCCAGACCGTCCGGGCCGGTGGCGGTGATGACGAAGTCGGCGGTGGTACGGGCCCTCAGCTCCGCCGTCTCGGCCTCGCGGACGGCGGTCGTGGTGCCCAGGAGGGAGCCCGCGAGGGCGACGGTCACCAGGACGGGGGCCGCGATCGCCGCCGTACGCCCGGTCTGTGCCGATACGTTCTCCCGGACGAGCAGACCGCTGGCGCCCGGCAGCCGCGCGGGCAGGGCGGTGAGCAGCCGGGTGAGCGGCCGGACGAGGAGCGGGAGCAGCAGGACGGCTTCGGCGATCAGCAGGAGCGGGCGGCTGGTGTACGTCTTGCGGTGCAGCAGGTCGCCGGGGTCGGTGAACAGGGCGTACACCGCCGTTCCGACGGCGGCGAGCAGCAGGACGGCGCCCGCGGTGAGCCGGGTCCGGGACGTCGGACGGCGGCGGTCGGCCGACGCGTCGCGAAGCGCCTCCAGGGGGCCGGTGCGGCCCGCCCGCCATGCCGCCCCGGCCCCGCCGGCGAGCGCGGCCAGCAGGCCCGTCCAGAAGGCGACGTGATACGGCCACCCGGCCGGGGTGAGCGTGAACCAGGGGGGCGCGAGCCCGTTCGCCACCAGATACCGGATCAGCAGCGGGGCGCCCCGGTCGCCGAGGGCGCAGCCGGCCGCCGCCGCGACCGTGCCCACGGCCAGCGCCTCGGTCAGTACCGTACGGCGGATCCGGCCCGGGGTGGCCCCGGCCGTCCGCAGCAGGGCGAACTCCCGGCGGCGCAGCGTCACGGCGAAGGAGAAGGCGGCGGCCGTGACGAGGACGGAGACGAAGCCCGTCATCCCGGCGGCCGTGCCGAGCAGGGCGTTCACGGTGACGAGGGCGTCGGCGTCCCGGTCCGGGTCGGGGTCGGCGTGCCTGCGGTCGGGGCCGGTGAGCAGCCGCAGGGGAGTGGGGGATCCGCGGTCGGCGCGGGTCGGCGCGATTGCCGCCAGGACGCGGTCCCGGGGCGCGGAGACGACCACTTGGTCCACCCGGGGCGACAGCTCGGCGGCCTGCCGGTCGGTGAGGAAGACGGCGTTCTCGAAGCCGAGGTCGCCCGCGGTGCCGACGACCGTGAACTGTCCTCGCGCGGTACGCAGCACCGCGCCCGGCCGGGTCCAGTCGCCGGTCACCACCACCTCGCCCGTCCGCTCGGGCGCCCGGCCCGCCGTCAGGACGTAGGGCGCGAAGGCCGCCGTGGACCAGGGGTGGCCCACCAGGCCCGGCGGGCCGCCATCGGCGCGGACGGGGAAGGAACGGTCCGGCACGGTCGGGCCGATGGCGGCGAGACGGGCGAGTTCGGCGGGGGTCACGGCCCTGGGGTGGGCGAGGGGCGCCGTACGGACTCCGACCGGGGTCGGGACGGACACCTCGCCGGCCGGGCGGACGACCGCCGGGGCGTCCGCGAACCGCTCCGGGGCCTGCGCGGGGGCGTCGAGGCTCGACGCCAGGGCCAGACCGGTCGTGGCGATCAGCCCGGTACCGAGGGCCAGGGCGACGAAGGCTCCCGCGAAGGCGGCCCAGTGCAGCCGCAGGGTGCGCAGGGCGGCGCTCAGCACGGCGCCGCCTCCGCGAGACGGGCCATCCGGATCGCCACCGACGCCGGTTCGGGTGCGTCGAGTTCGCCCGCGAGCCGGCCGTCGGCGAGGAACACCACCCGGTCGGCGAAGGAGGCGGCCACCGGGTCGTGGGTCACCATCACCACGGTCCGGCCGTCGGCGTCGACGGCCCGCCGCAGCAGGGTCAGCACCTGTCGGCCGGTCCGCGAGTCGAGTGCGCCGGTGGGCTCGTCGCCGAAGAGGACATCGGGCCGGGTGACCAGCGCGCGGGCGAGCGCGACACGTTGCTGCTGGCCGCCGGAGAGTTCGGCGGGCCGGTGCCGGGCGCGGTCCGCGAGGCCGACCCGGGCGAGCGCCTCCCGGACCAGGGCCTTCCCCGGGCGGCGGCCCGCCAGACGCAGGGGCAGGGCCACGTTCTGTTCGGCCGTCAGGGCCGGGAGGAGGTTGAAGGACTGGAAGACGAAGCCGATCCGCTCACGGCGCAGCAGGGTGAGGCGCCGCTCGCCGAGGCCGGTGAGTTCGGTGCCGCCGACGAGGACCCGGCCGGATGTCGGGCGGTCGAGCCCGGCGGCGCACTGGAGCAGGGTCGACTTGCCGGAGCCGGAGGGGCCCATGACGGCGGTGAAGCTGCCGCGGGGGAAACGGAGGGTGATGTCGTGGAGTGCGGTGACGGCACCGACGGCGCCGTGACCGGTCTCGTGGATCCGGGTGACCGACAGCAGGGTGACGGCGGTGGGATCGTCGGCCGCCGCCGAGCCCGCCCCCGTCCCCGCGCCGGAACCGCATCGAGGTGTGTTCGTGCTGGTCGTCGTGGTGCTCATGCGGTTCAGCCAACCGTCGTCGGGGCCCGCGCACAGGAAGGCGGGACCGAGTTCCGGGGTAGGGCCTGCCCTACCTCCCGGGGTCTGTCCACAGGGCTGGTGGGGTGTCGGTGGGGGCTTCTACCGTGGAGTGCGTGTACTCCCGTGATCTGTGGCAGGCGTTGGGCCGGCGCGGCTATCTCCGTTCCGCCCGGCCGTGGCGCGCCGTGCTGTACGTCGTCACCGGCGTCCCGGTCGGTGCGGTCGTGCTGGTCGGCTGCGCCCTCGGGTTCGTGGTCGCGGTCTCGGGCACGGTCGCGGTCGTGGGTCTGCCGCTGGCGGCGGCGCTGGGGCTGATCGGGCTGCCGGTGGGCCGGATCGAGCGGCGGCGGCTGGCACTGACCGGCGGCGGGCCGGTGGCCGATCCGCACGAGGAGCCGGGGGAGCCCGGGCTGTGGGCCTGGGTGCGGACACGGTTCCGCGAGCGGGCGACCTGGCGCGAGCTGGTGTACACGGTGCTGTTCGCGGGGGTGTTGTGGCCGCTGGACGCCCTGGTGGTGACGGTGGCGATCGGGCTGCCCGCGTCGCTCGTCGCGACACCGGTGCTGATGGCGACCGCCGGTGGTGGTGCCGAAGCGCGGGTCCTGAAGGTGTGGCTGGTCACCTCGTGGCCCGCGACCTTCGGGATCGCCGTCGTCGGAGTGCTGCTGCTGGCGGCCGCGTTGTACGCCCTGGGGGCGTACGCGGCGGTCCGCGCGGAAGCGGCCCGGGTGCTGCTGGGGCCCCGGCGGCGGGAGGCGGCCGGACTGGACGCGCGGGTCGCCGAGCTGAGCCGCTCCCGGGTCCGGCTGGTCGACGCCTTCGAAGCCGAGCGGCGCCGCATCGAGCGGGACCTCCACGACGGCGCCCAGCAGCGGCTGGTCGCCCTGACCATGACGCTGGGGCTGGCCCGGCTGGACGCCCCGCCGGGCCCGCTCGCCGACCAGTTGGCGCTGGCGCACAAGGAAGCCGGTCTTGTCCTGGCGGAGCTGCGGGAGCTGATCCACGGGATCCACCCCAAGGTCCTGACGGACTACGGTCTCGCGGCCGCGGTGGCGGACGCCGCCGACCGGTCCGCCGTGCCGGTGGAGGTCGTGCTGGACCTGCCGGGGCGGCTGCCGCAGTCGGTGGAGGCCGCCGCCTACTTCGTCGTCTGCGAGGCGCTGGCCAATGTGGACCGGCACAGCGGGGCGGAGCGCGCTCGGATCACCGGGGGACACCGGGCGGACCGGCTCTGGCTGGAGATACGGGACGACGGGCACGGCGGCGCCGACATGGTCGCGGACGCCCGGGCGGATACCCGGCGGCGGCCGGTGGCGGCGCGGGCCTCGGCGGAGGCGGCGCGGGTTCCGCGGGACGGTGTGTCGTCGGCGCGGGTCTCGGTGGCGGACGCGGCGGCGGTGATGGCTTCGGGTGCGGGGTGCGGGACGGGGAGCGGACGGAAGGAGCCGGGCGGGACGGGTCTCACCGGGCTAGCGGACCGGGTCTCGGTCCTCGATGGCAGACTCTCCGTGTCCAGCCCGCCCGGCGGACCGACCCTGCTGCGTGTGGAGATACCTTGCGAGTGGACCGACCCCTCCGGGTAGTGCTGGCCGAGGACAGCGTGCTCCTCCGCGACGGTCTGACGGGCCTGCTGAGCCGCTGCGGTCACCAGGTGGTGGCCGCTGTCGGCGACGCGGACGCCCTGGTCGCGGCGGTCGCCGAGCACGGGCCCGACGTCGTCGTCACCGATGTGCGGATGCCCCCCGGCCAGACCGACGAGGGCCTGCGCGCCGCGGTGCTGCTGCGGGAGCGGCGCCCGGGGCTGCCCGTCCTGGTGCTCAGCCAGTACGTCCAGCGGTCCTACGCGGTGGAGTTGCTGGACTCGGGCGACGGAACGGGAGTGGGATATCTGCTCAAGGACCGGGTGGGACATGTCGAGGAGTTCGTCGAAGCGCTGGGGAAGGTCGCGGACGGCGGCACGGTCGTCGACCCGGAGGTCGTACGGCAGTTGCTGCGCCGCCGCCGGGATCCGCTGGAGCGGCTGACACCACGGGAGCGGGAAGTGCTCGCCTTGGTCGCCCAGGGCCGGTCCAACGGGGCGATCGCCCGGGAACTGGTGGTCTCGGACGCGGCCGTCGGCAAGCACATCGGCAGCATCCTCACCAAGCTCGACCTGCCGCCCGCCGACGACTCGCATCGCAGGGTGCTCGCCGTCCTGGCGTTCCTGCGGGCGTAGACCGGGCCCGGCCCGGCGTACCGGCCACACCCGTCGCCGCGACGACGGGAACCAGCGGGACCGCGTAACACGCGGACGGATTCGGCATGGTGGGCCTCTCCGAAGGGACCGTTCGGGTGCCGGGGGCACCCGCGCCGGCCAGGGCGATCACCGGAGATCACGCCCTGGCCTTCCGACGCGTACGGTCACAGCCGGTCGGGCTACGGCCGCGGTCCCGGGACCGTCAGCGGCCCCACCAGGCGGCCGAGGCGTCCCGCAGCGTATTGGTGCCGCAGTGCACCTCGCCGCTGCCCAGGTGGTACGGGTAGTAGTCGTCGATGTACGAGATCTTCATCCCCGCCTTTTCGTAGGCCGAGGTCACCGCCGTGGTGAAGATGTCCTTCCCGTCGATGACCGGGCCCCACTGCTTCGGTGCGACATAGCGGTTGTCGTTCAGCAGCAGACCGTTGATCGCGCCGGGTATCCACGCGCTCGTCGGCTCGGGAGCCGCGGCCGAGCTGCGCGCCTTGGCGCCGGACTTCGCGGGGGCCTTCCCCCGGATGTCCATGAACGCGTCCGGCGAGCCCGTCCGCGACAGCCGGGAGCCGTCGGTGGCGGAGACCCCGGGCCACTTGCTCGCCCGGCTGTAGAGGGCCGGGACCTTGACGATCTCGGCGTCGGTGACACCGGTCTCGCGCTTCAGGATCTCGACGCTCTCCGCGATCTTCCGCGCCGCCAGGGCGTTGTCCTCGGCGTGCCGCGACGAGGCCAGCGTCTGGTCGATGGTGTCCTTCGGCACGGGATGGGTCCCGCCCGGGCGGGAGAACAGCCGCTTCCCGCCGTGACCGGCCGCCTTGGCGTCCTTCAGCAGCTGGAGACCCGCCTCCGGGTCGGCCACCGCCATCCGCCAGCCGCGCGGGGTGTCCGCGGGCAGGAACTGCACGAACTCGTCGACGTGTCCGACGTGCAGCCAGCCGGTGTCCAGCAGCAGCGGGCTCTGCATGCCCTGCGACGCCAGCATGGTCCGCAGCGACTTGGCGGGCTTCTCGCCCGTCGCCGGGAACTGGCCCTGGATGATCCGCCCCGCCGGGAACGACTGCCCGTTGTGGGTGTAGGGCGGGATGGTCTCCAGGTTGCCCATGGAGTCCAGCGTGCCCCCGCCGTCGGCGGCTTCGGCCAGCTGGACCGCGCCCGTCCCGGGGCCGCGCAGCTTGGTGAAGACCTCCCGGCCCGCGTCACGCCACGAGGACTGGACGGACCGGATCATGATCCGGAGCGTCTGGCGCTGTCCGCCGGGCCCGGTCATGCTGGTGTAACCGGGCTCGAAGAAGTCCTGCGTCCAGATGTCGTTGTAGGAGCCGCCGTCGAGGGTCCGGGGCGCGGGCAGGTTCGCCGCCTTGGTGTGCTCGGCCAGGTCGCTGACGAACTTCTGCTGGGCGCGGGAACCGGGGTCGGTGCCCTTGACCTTGGTGACGAGGACCTGCTGGGTCTGCTGCACGTGGTGGTGCGTCAGCAGCGGGGCGAGCCGCAGGGTGACGTCGTCGCTGGTGGTCCGGCCGTCGGAGGTGACGGAGAGCCGGACGACGGCCCGGCCGTCCCAGACGGCCCGGTCGCGGATGATGTCGCGGCCCTCGATGCCCAGCTCGACCCCGTCGCGGAGTTCGGCCGCGGTCAGCTTCTGACCCGGCAGGACGAGGCTCCACTTGCCGGCCCGCTTGATGTGCAGCCGGGTACGGCTGACCCCGGAGACGACCTCGATCCGGCCGGTCGCGTTCGCGGCCAGGTCCGGCATCGGCACCGTACGCAGCCGTGCCAGATCGGCCGCGTCGTCCGCCCCGTTGACGATCGCGTCCTGGGCGTCGTTGCAGCTCGCGAGCCGCCCGTCGGGAAGCGGTCGGCCGCGCGGCCCGGTGGTCGGGCAGCGCTTGGTGTCGTCGTCGATATTGGGAAGGAAGACCGCCCCACGGGCGGTGCTCCAGGTGTCCTCGCCCACGGTGTCGGTGGCACCGGTGACGTCCACCGAGCCGTCGCGGTCGACATCGGCGCGGAGATCGGCGGTCGGCGGACCCGCCGCGTGTACGGGCGCCGCCACGGTGCCGGTGGTCAGCAGGACGGTGGCCGCGGACACGACGAGCGCGGCGCGTCTGCGGTGGATGATGCGCACGGGTAATCCCTTCGTGGTGATCTTCGGTCGCCACGGTAGAGGGATGAGGGCGCAAACACGTTCACGGTTGTTCGATTTCACGCCGAAACGGGGCGTGTTTCGTACGGTTCATGGTGTCTTCTATGCAGATTTCGGACCCTTGGGTCTTCGATCTACCGGACGGGATCCGGATGACAGGGGCCGGTCGAGCCGGGGTACGGGCCGGGCCGGGCCGGGAACGGCGCGGGGAGGCGGACGGATCCCGGACTCGCCCCGGTCGTGCGCCGGGTGCCGCCCGGCGGGACGGCACCCGGACGGACACGGCCTAGTACTGCACCCACAACTGGACGTCGACGGGCCGGTTGTCGACGCAGTCCCAGGTGCGCCACCGGCCGTGGAACTCGCCCTTCGAACCGACGCTGACACATGCGGACATCGTGGAGTACCGGTCGTAGAGCACCCAGGGCGCCGACGCCCCCGGAGAGCCGGACACGCCGGCCACCCGCGGCCCGGCGGGCGGCGGACCGGACGCGGCCGGCGGCGGACCGGACGTGACGGACGCGGCGGACGCCTCCGTCGAACCGGCGAGTCCGAGCCCCGCGGTGGCCACGACGGCGGTGACACCGGCGAGCAGACGCTTCATGATGAACCATTCCCCCTTGGTGGCCGGAGGGCATGGCGGCGTGGTCCCGCCGCCGTGTGATGCCGCTCCGCCGTGCCGGTCCGGTCCTTCGGACCGGGCGGCACACGGCGAGTGTGGACAGGACCCGGAGCGCCGTTCAACGGGTCTCCGCCGTCCCGGACATGTCCGGGACGCCCACCGCCCGTCCCAGCAGGACCGCCAGCACCGCCGCGACCAGCGGGAAGACGGCCGTCACCGCGACGACCCCGGCCGGATCCAGCGAGTCGGCCAGGGTGCCCGCCAAGGCGGAGCCGACACCGCCGCCGGTGAAGAACGCGAGGTTCAGCAGGGCGAGCGCGCCGCCCCGGCTGCGCGGTGCCAGCCGGGCCGTGAGCAGTCCCGTCGCCACCACCTGCGTCACGGACATCGCCGCGAAGCCGAACGACGCACCCGCCACCGCCCACACCGGTGTGCCGCCCGCCGGGGCCACCACGACGAGCAGAGCCGCCCCGCAGACCGAGGCCGCCGCCAGGACGCGGAGCGCCCGCCGCGCGCCACCGCGGGCGAGCGCCGCGCCCGCGAACCTGGCCAGGACCACGCCGAGCACCGCGCCCGGCAGCAGCCGGGTCCCGATCTCCGTCACGCTCCAGCCGAAGTCGGCCACCAGCAGGCGCGGTACCGCGTACACGACGCCGAACAGACCCGCGTACACCGCCGCGCCCGTGATCGCGGCCAGCACGAACACCGGATCCGTCACCACGGCCCGCGGTACGAAGCCGTCAGGACGCCGGATCGTCCGCCGCACCAGTACGGCGCCCGCCGCCACCAGCAGGACCGCGACGGCCGTCACCGTGCCCGCGGACAGCGCCAGGCCCGACGACTGGACCAGGATCAGGAGCGTGCCCGCCGTGACGGCCAGCAGCAGCGCGCCCATCGGGTCCACGGCCCGCGACGCGCCGTTCGCGCCGCCCGGCGCGCGCCGGGGGAGCAGGGGCAGGACGAAGAGGACGGCGAGCAGCTGGAGCACCGGCAGGACCACTGTCGCCCGCCAGCCGAGCCACTCCGTGACCAGCCCGCCCGCCAGTGTCGCCCCGGCCGTGAACACGGCCATCGTCGCCCCGAACACCGCGATGACCGCCGCCCGGCGCTCCGGCGCGGCCGCCGCCGTGAGTGCGAGGGCCGCCGCCGAGAGGGCACCGGAGCCCGCCGCGAGCACGAACCGGCCCGCGACCAGGGTCTCGATCCCGGGCGCCGTCAGACAGAGCGCCGTACCGGCCACCAGGGCCAGCGCGCCCAGCAGCAGGACCGTACGAATACCGCGGGCGTCCGCGATCCGGCCCGCGAGCGCCGTACCGACGCCGAGCGCCAGCGCGTGCGCGCTCAGCACCCAGGCCGCGGCGGACGGGCCCGCGTCCAGGGAGCGGGCGACATCGGGGAGGGCCACCCCGGCGGCCGTCACCCCGAAGATCGCGGGCCCGAACAGCGCGCCGATCCGGACACCGGTGGAGACCGGCCCCGTATCCGCACGGGAAAGGGTGGAGGGGGAGGGGCTGAGGGGCTGTGTGGACACGACGAACAGACCTCCGGGAGGCGGGGAAAGGGGTACGGGGAGTCTCCGGGCCGCAGAAGCGCGTTCCCATCCCCCGATTGAGGGGGGCGGGTCCGGTCCGGGAATAGCCGCGGCCCCCGGGCGGGTTCCCGTTACCGGGCGCCCTTGCGGCCCCGCGACGAACCGGAGGGCCGCCGTGCGCCGACCGCCCGCACCCGCCCCGTACGACACGACGGGCCGCGGGCCCGGCGAGCCACCGCACGCCACCCGGTCCCGCCCCGCGCGCGAGCACCGCCGCCCCGTCCCCGCCGCGGCCCGCGCCGAGTTGCTCCGCCGGGCCGAGCGCGCCCCGCATCCGCTGGCCCTGTTCGCCGAAGTCTCCGCGCGGCTGCGCCGACTGCTGCCGTACGACGCCGCCGTCTGGCGGGCCACGGATCCCGAGACCGGCATCATGACCGCCCCCGTCCACACCGAGAACGCCGACGCGGACGGCTGTGCGGCCTACTGGGACGTCGAGCTGTTCGCCGAACGGGTCAACCGCTTCCCCGACCTCGCGCGGCGGCCCGTACCCGTCGCCGGACTGTGGGAGTCGACCGGCGGCGAGCCCGAACGCGGCTCCGTGTACGGGGGGTTCCTGCGCGCCCGCGGCCTCGGTGACGAACTGCGGATGGTGCTGGCGCTCGACGGCCGCCCCCAGGCCACGGTCAGCCTCTTCCGCGCCGAGGGGCGGCCCGTGTTCGGCGCCGCCGATACCGCGTTCGCCGCGTCCCTCGTCGTCCCGCTCGCCCGGCGGCTGCGCGCGTACGCGGTCCCGCGCACGCCGGAACCCCCCGGCGATACCGGCCTTCACGGGCGGCCGACGCCCGCGACGCCCGCGTCCGGCCCCGACGCGGCTCCCGCGCACGACCGGGAGGCCGTTCCCGCGTACGACCCCGGAACCGCGCCCGGTCTCCTCCTCTTCGACGCCTCGGGCGCCCTGGTCTTCGCCGACGACACCGCCCGGCACCACCTCGACCGGGTCCCGGCCGCCCCGGCCCAGCCGTCCGGACCCGGTGGGCCGGGGGTGCCCGCGTGGCTGCGGGGCCTGATCGCCAGGACCCGCGCCGGACACGGACCGGTCCGGGTCCGGCTCCGCACCCGCGACGGCCGCTGGCTCACCGCCCACGCCACCGCCCTCGCAGGTCCCGGTAACGGACCCGGTGCCGGACCCGGTTCCGCGCCCGGCTCGGGGACGGCGGTCGTGGTCGAGGACGCCCGCCCCTCGGACGTCCTGCCGCTGATCGCCGACGCGTACGGCCTCTCGGAGCGGGAGCTGGAGGTCACCACCCGGATCGCGCGCGGACTGCCCACGGGAGCCATCGCGACCGAACTCGGGCTCTCCCCGCACACCGTCCGTGACCATGTGAAGGCGGTGTTCGAGAAGACCGGGACCGCGTCGCGCGGCGAGCTGGTCGGCCTGCTCTACCTGGGGCACCGCGCCGCCCCTTGAGCCTGTGGATAACTCGGATGGGACGAAGTGGAGTTGGCTAGCATCGCGCTATGGATGCCTCAGCCGTCACCGTCCGTATCGCGTCCGGTCTCCTCGCGCCCCTCGTCAGAAAGCTGTTCGTGCCGGGCGCCCCGGCGCCGGCGCCGTACGAGATCACCGGCCCGTGATGCGTACGGGCGGGCGTCAGCGCATCAGCTCGCCCGCGTTCACCAGCAGCGACTGGCCCGTGATCGCGCGTGCCCGGTCGGAGGCGAGGAAGACCGCCGCGTCGGCGACGTCCCCGTCGGTCGCGAGGTCCGGCAGCGCCATCCGCTCGGTCAGCCGGCCCAGGACGTCCGCCTCCGGTACGCCCTCCGTCTCCGCGGTGAACCGGACGTACGCCTCCACCGGCGGCCCCCACATCCACCCCGGGAGGACCGTGTTCACCCGGATCCGGTCAGGACCCAGCTCCCGCGCCATCGAGTACACGGCCGAGGTCAGCGCACCTTTCGAGGCCGCGTACGCGGTCTGCCGCACCTGTGAGGGCGCCGCCACCGCCGACTGCGTACCGATGACGACCACCGAGCCGCCGCGCTTCCGCAGCGCCGGGAGACAGGCCCGGGTCATCCGCAGGGTGCCCAGCAGATTGATGTCGAGCATCCGGCGCCAGCTGTCGAAGTCGGCGTCCGCGACCCCGCCGAAGTAGCTGTCCCAGGCCGCGACGTGGACCACCGCGTCGATCCGCCCGAACCGCTCCACGGCCAGCGCCGCCAGCGCCGCGCACTGGTCCTCGTCCGTGATGTCGGTCCTCAGATGGGCCGTCCGGCTCCCCTCAGGGTCGATCTCCGCCGCCGACGCCGCGAGCCGGTCCGCCGTCCGCGCGCCCAGCACGGCCCGGCCGCCCTCACGGACCACCGCCGCCGCGATCCGGTGCCCGAGCCCGGGACCGACCCCCGACACGACCACGGTCCTCTCCTGGAGCAGCATCCCGACCCCTCCCGGCTCTGGCCAATCATCTGACGGACCGTCAGGGTAGAGGGGTCCGCCGGAGTGGGGAAGGGGACCGATGAGCAGCAATGCCGACGCCTACGCCGAGCTGGCCTCGGCCGGACCGTACGGCGTCCGTCCCGGCCATGCCCTGATCACCATGGTCGAACCGGACCCGGGCCATGAGCACGGCTACAACCGCTGGTACGAGGACGACCACTACATCGCCGGGGCGATGGCCATGCCGTGGATCTACGCCGGACGGCGCTGGGTCGCCACCCGCGAGCTCCAACTCCTGCGCTACCCGGCCGATTCGGCCGTCGCCAGGCCGGTGACGGCGGGCTGCTATCTCTCCACCTACTGGATCACCGAGGGCCGCTACGCCGAACACATGAGGTGGACCGTCGGCATCAACCGGCGGCTCAACCGCGACGGCCGCGTCTACCACCACCGTACGCATGTCCTCACCGCCTTCCAGGACCGGCTGGCGACGGTCTACCGGGACGGCGCCGCCGGGCCCCGCGACCACCACGCCCTCGACCACCCCTACCGGGGGCTGATCCTCGAAGTCGTCGACACGGAAGGCCCCGAACAGCGCGCCGAACTGCTGGAGTGGCTGCGCTCGCGCCATCTGCCGAAGGAACTCGCGGCCTCACCGGCCGCCATGGTGACCGTCTTCCGGCCGACCCCGCTGCCCGGCGACCGGATGACCTACGTCAAGCAGGTCGAGGGGGTCGACACCCGGCTCACCCTGCTGTGGTTCCTTGAGCGGGATCCCCGCGAGGAGTGGGAGGCGCGATACGCCGGCCTCGGTGACAGGGTCGCCGCCTCCGGTCTCGGCCGGGTCGAGCTGATGGCGCCGTTCATCCCCACGGTCCCGGGTACGGACCGCTACGCGGACCAGCTGAGATGACCCCCGTACGCCGTTGATGCCGTACGCCGCCGAGGGCCCCGCCTCCCGCGGTCGTACGCCCGGAACCCCGCGAGCGGGGAGGGACCCGGACGGTCGGCGACGGGGGAGCGGGAGACAGGGCCGAGCCCCCTCGGCCGGGACGGCGGACCAGTCGAGAGGGCTCTTGACTCATGGCGCCGTGGACGGCGCCCGGGACGTTCGAGGCTTTCGGCGGGGTCAGCCCGCCGAGAAGGCGCCCCGGCCGGCCTCGGTGACGAACACGTTCCACGCGCCGGGGACGAACGTGATCCGAGGACCGGCGGGGACCTTGGAGTCCCGGACGGCGATCTCGGCCACGACGGGGGACTTCACCTCGACGCAAGCACCGTTTCCTCCGGAGTACGAGGACTTGGTCCACGTGTCCGTGGCGCCCTGGATGATGGCCATGTTGGCTCCCGCTTCAGCAGTTCCGGCAGTAAGGGACCGAGCACCACAACGCACCCGGGAAGCGATGCCTCCCGGCCCTCCGTTGACGGTTGGTTGGTGCTTTGTTGGTGAATCGTTGACGTCTTCGACGCTACTCGCCGGAGCCGGGACGCGGGGCAGGCATTCACTCGGTCGGATGGCATATTCCATCCGACCCTTCCATGAAGCGCTGAGGAGATGTACCTTGCCGTCTCCTCGAATCGGGTGCCGCATTTCATGTGGTTCGCGCCGTCATGCGCCGCGGTCCACCGTCATACGGTGCGGCGCATCTTCATGCGCCGCCATTGGCCGTTCTTTACCCGTCCGGGCCGCGATCCCGTCACACCTCGCGCGCGTACTGCTTCGCCAGGTTCTCGATGAAGGTCCGCGACTGCTCGGCGCCCAGCGCCTGCGCCCTCAGGTGCTCGTACATGACGATGTACTTCTGGACGTCCGGGCCCTTCTCCAGATACAGATCGCTGGTCACACCCTCGATATAGACGACGCTGGAGTCCGCCGCGTCGGGAAACTCCAGGATCGCGTACTGCCCGTTGATCCCCGGGTGGGCGCCCATCTCGAACGGCAGCACCTGCACGGTCACATGCGGGAGCTGGCCCATCTCGATCAGATACTCCAACTGCTCCCGCATCACCAGCGGGCTGCCGATCACCCGGCGCAGAACCGCCTCGTCGATCACCGCCCACAGCCGCAGCGGCTGATCGGTGTCGGTGACCCGGTGCTGGCGGCGGATCCGGACGTTGACCCGCTTGTCCACCTCCGCCTGACTGTTCTCCGGGGCCGCGCCCGCGACCACGATCTCCGCGTACGCCCGGGTCTGGAGCAGACCCGGCACGATCTGCGGCTCGTACACCCGCAGATTGGCGGCATCGGTCTCCAGACCGATGTAGACGCTGTACGGGATATCCCCGAACGCGTGCCACCAGCCCTGCTGGCGGGAGTCCTTCGCCATCTGCATCAGCGAATCCACGATCCGCTGGTCCTCGACCTCGTACACCCCGCACAGATCGCGGACGTCCCGTTGACTGATGGACCGGCGGCCGTTCTCCAGACGACTGATCTTCGACTGGGAGACGAGAAGACGGTCCGCCACCTCCTCCGCCGTCATTCCTCTGTGTTCCCTGAGCCGGCGCAGCTCCTGGCCCAAACGGCGGCGCCTGACGGTGGGATTTACGTTGGATGCCATGGATCAGCACCTCCGACTGAAGTTGCCGTGCGTATCTACTGCTCAGCAGATTGCCACCGATGGCGGCGCTTGCGGGGGGAATTGGCCACACGCATACCCGGTGCGATAAAAGCGCGCCGCGGCACGGCGGCGGAAAGGGGGGCCTGTACGCGGGCAGGGGAATGCGCGGGACGGCCTTCGGCGCGTCCCGCGCATTCCCGCGCGGCTCCCGTACCGGTCGTCGGGGGTCCGGCGCGGAACCCGTCACAAGCGGTGCGTACGGTGTTCCCGCCGCGCCCTCGGGCGCGTGCGGGACGGTGCAGCGGGTCGTACGGGTGCCCGTCCTGATACGGGCACCGGTGGCGGTGCGTCACGGCACCGGTGTGGTGCCGTGGTCCGCGTGCGACGCGGCGTCACACGCGGGGTGGGGCGGGGCGCGGGTCAGTGTGCGACGACCCGTGCCATTCCGGAACGGCGCTGCGGCATCGCGACACTCGCGTTCTGCCTGCCACCGCCGCCCGCCGCGCCCGGAGCACGGCGCGGTTGCGCCGCCGCCCCGTTCTGGACGTCCATCACGGCGTGCGCCACGAGGCCGCCCATCGGGTCGTGCCTGATCAGATCCCGCAGCCGGGACCGCGACGAGCGGCCCTCGTTGCCCGGGTACAGATGCTTGCCGAGGCCGACCGCATGGGCCAGCGCGGCGAGCGCCGCGGTCCGTGGATCCGGCGGTACGCCGGTACGGATCGCGCTGTCCAGCCGGGTTCTGATGTCCCGGCTGATCGCCGTGTCCGTCGCCTGGTAGCGAGTCGTCGGCAGCACGCCGCACATCTGGCCGGCGACGGCGTGGACCATGCCGCACCGCTCCAGATGCGCGAGATAGATCTGGCGAAGTCCCAGCCGGGGCCCGCCGATCCAGTTGACCGCCCGTACCGGGCTGCCGCGGCGTCGCAGCAACTCCAGTGCGGAGTCCAATGTCGGATCTCCTGTCGGCCGTGGCATCACCACGGCGATACGATCCCCGTCCGGGGCTATCCGTCCCGCCAGAGCCAGCTCCACTAGCTGTGCTCCGGCAAGGCCGAGGTCGAGCGACTGCGGCTGCGCTGTGGTACCCGTGGTCGGGTCCAGAGCGAGCAGCAGCAACTCTTCCGGAAGTGTTCTGCGGCTCCTGCCCATCCATGCCTCCCCGCGTGGATGAATGACAGGGTGACCCCTCTCACATTGGTCTGTCGAGAGTGCCTGAGTGCTTTGTACGGGAACCGATAGGTATGTCGTTCTCGTCTAGGGGCGGGGGACGTGTTCTCACACAGGACACTGAGAGATGGTTCGGACAACACGGGCCCCGGTTGGGCGGAGCGTACCTGCCGCCTGTATTTCTGAAGGATCTTCTGCTGGATCTTCCACAGGATCGTCCGCCGGGTGTGCCGGGGGACAGATCGGTCGAAGGCGACAGCGGCACGATCGACGTTCATGGTTCATCGAGGAGGCACGGTGGCGGGCGAGTCCCCCGACAAGTCGGAGCAGCGGAAGTCGTCGGGGGCGACGACTACGGGTGAGCATGACCCTCGGCTCGCCGTGTCGGCCGTCCGCGTCGACGAGCCGACGGCGGTCTTCACCCTGCCGCCCGAGCCGGACGCCGACGAAGCAGACGACACCGACAACGCCGAGAGCGCCGACGGCACCGGCGACACCGGCGACACCGGCAAGAGGGTGGCCGGGTCGGACGAGGCGGACGCGACGGACGCCGACGCCGACGCCGAGGGCGATCGGGGCGGGGACGGCGATGAAGAGGAGCGCGACGCGGAGGCGGAGGCCGTGGCGGCCGGGCGGCGTGTGCTCGCCGCCGCGGCGGACTCCCCGACCGCGGAAGTGACCGCCGTCTTCCCCGAGCCGCCCCTGAGCGCCTCTGAGGCGCCCCCGCGCGCCCCGGAAGCGCCCCCGGCCGCCGAGGGCGCCCCGGAGGCCCCTGAAGCCTCTGAGGGCGCTCCGAGCGCCTCCCGTGCCGACGCGAAGAGCGACACCGAGGGCGAGGAGCCCGGGGCCGGCTCGGGAGAGATACCGGGCGTCCGGGGCGACACGGACGACGCGGACGACACGGACGACGCATCGGACAGCGCTGCCGGGACCGACAAGAACGATCACAACAGCAACTCCGGCAAAGACGAGAAGGACGCCGAGGACACCGAGGACGCCGAGGCTCACGGCGACGACGTCGAGCACGCGGACGCGGACGCGGACAAGAAGACCGACGCCGCCGAGGGCGAAGGCAAGGAAGCCGACGAGGCCGACAAGGCCGATAAGAAGGACGGGGAGGACGGGGAGGGTGAAGGCCAGGACACCCCGACCGCCGTCTTCACCCCCTTGCGCAAGCGCTCCGCCGCCGTTCCCGCGCCCTCGCCCGCCGGTGACAGCCCCACCACGGCCCTGAAGCTGCCGCCCGCGCCCCGCCCGGAATCCGACCCGGTCGACACCGGCAAGGGCCGTGGCTCCGAGGCCGGCGACGACGGCAAGGACAGCGAGAGCCGCCAGGGCGACAGAGACGGAGACGGCGACGGCGCGAAGAAGGCCAGCACGTTCGTCCCCCTGCGGAGCACCGACCAGAAGCCCCCGGCGCCCGCCGGGCCCGCCGTTCGTGAGCCCGCGCCGGGCAAGGCGCCCGAGGCCGCTCCCGCGCCCGCCGCGCCCGCGGCCCCGGCGCCCGCCGCCCCGCTCGCCGAGGCCGAGCTGACCCGGCAGCAGCCCGTACCGCCGCTGCCGCCGATGGACCTGCTCGCCGAGCTGACGAACACGCCGCCCACCCCGATGCGGAAGGTGGCCCGCCGGTTCAAGATCTGGACCCCGCTGGTCGTGCTGCTCGCCGTGGTCGGCGCGGTGGCCCAGATCATGCGCCCGCTCCCGGCCCCGGCGCTCGAACTCTCCGCGAAGCCCACCTTCACCTTCAAGGGCGCCAAGCTGACCCTGCCCTTCCCGACCGACGGCCAGGGCGCCGTCGCCGTCGAGGGCGTCGGCACGATCGGCACGTACGGCTCGCAGGCGGTGGCCCCGACCGCGAGCGTCGCCAAGGCCATGACGGCGTACGTCATCCTCCGCGACCGGCCCCTGAAGGAGGGCGAGGAAGGGCCCAGGATCACCATCGACCACCAGGCGGCCAAGGAGTCCGGGAACTGGGAGAACGAGTCCGTCGCCAGGGTCTCGGAGGGGCAGAAATACAGCCTGAAGCAGCTGCTCCAGCTCACGATGATCAAGTCCGGCAACAACACCGCCCGGCTCCTCGCCCGCTGGAACGCCGGTTCCGAGGCCGCGTTCGTCAAGAAGATGAACGACGCCGCCAAGGACCTCGGGATGCACGACACGGTCTACACGGACCCGAGCGGCTTCAAGAAGACCACCGTCTCCACCCCCGCCGACCAGCTCAAGCTGGCCGAGGCGGTCATGAACAACAAGGTGCTGCGGGACATCACCAACACCACGAACGTCGACATTCCCGGCAGTGAGCCCATTCGCAACGGCAACGACCGGGCGCTGCTGCTCGACGGTGTCGACGGCATCAAGACGGGCTCGTCCACCCCGGCGGGCGGCAATCTGCTGTGGTCGTTCGTGAAGGAGATCGGCGGGACGTACTACCGGATCAACGGCATCGCGATGAACGCCGGCGACGGTGACTCGCCGTACCAGAAGACCCAGAAGGCCATCGACTACAGCGTCAAGATGATCGAGGCGACCCGTACGGGGATGGCCGGGGCCACGGTCGTCAAGAAGGGCCAGGCCGTCGGCTACCTCGACAACGGTCTCGGCGGCCGGGTGCCGGTCGTGGCGACCCGCGATCTGAAGGCGATCGGCTGGGGCGGTCTGGAGATCAAGCTGGAGCTGAGCATGGGCAAGGGCGATCTGCCGCGCTCCGGCAACGCGGGCGATGTGATCGGTGAGCTGTCGGTCCTCTCCGGCCCGGCGAAGGAGACCGTCCCGGTCGCGCTGCGGGAGAACCTGGCCGAGCCCGGTGTCGTCGACAAGCTGACCCGCCTGGGCTGACCCGGCGCGTACGAGCGAGAACGATCAAGGGGGCGTCCCGGGTTTCCGGGGCGCCTCCTGTGTTAGCGTCCCCCAGCCCTGACCGATTGGTACGTACCATCCGGCAAGGCGCGGCACGGCACGACCCGGCCCGGACTCACCCGTACCGGCCGGTACCGGACCGGGGCGCCCCGGGGGCAACCCCGGTCACCTCGTCCGGCGTCCTTGATGGGAGCCGACCCCCCTCGGGTAACGTCGGTACGCCGACCTCGGCGGCACCCGACGTACCGCCGACACCAACACCGACACCGGGACCGGCACCGCACCGGGCGCACCGACCGACCGAGACACCACCACCACCACCGCCACCGACGACGACACGCGACACGCGACAGACGGGGAGAGCCGCAGTGACCACCGCAGAGCCGGTCAGGACGGACGGCGTCGGCCCCGGTGCGCAGTCCCGAATACGGTCGTCGGCGACGGACGCCACCGGTGTGACCGGCTCCCCCCAGCCCCCGCCCCCCGCCCGCTTCGGCCGGGTCCGGGGCGCGCTCGCCGACATCTGGGACCGGCTCACCCGCCGTCCGGTGATCGTCACCACCGTGGTCGCCGCCATAGGGCATCTGCTCTGGTTCTTCTTCTTCGCGAACACGGGCGGCGACCTGGCGGCCCAGGACGCCTGGGCCGAGTTCGTGGGCCGGCACCCCGACTCCGCGTACAACCTCGCCTGGTACGGCGGGATGCACCCGGTCTCGTACAGCGTCGTCTCGCCGTATCTGATGTCACTCATCGGTGTGCGGTCCACGATGATGGTCGCCGGTACGGTCTCCGCCGCCCTGACGGCGCTCGTCCTGGTCCGGGTCCGCGCCGTCCGCAACCCGCTGCCGTGCGCGCTGGCCGGGGTCTTCGCCTTCCTCAGCAACGCGCTCTCCGGGCGGGTCACCTTCGGCCTCGGGATGATGTTCGCGATCGGCGCGGTCGCCGCCGTTTTCTGCTGGCCGCACCGCTGGCGCACCAAGCGCTGGGCGAAGGGCGCGGTCACCGCGCCGCTGGCCGCCCTGGCGACCGCGTCCAGCCCGGTCGCCGGGCTCTTCCTCGGTGTCGTCGCCGCCGCCCTCTTCCTGAACAAGCGGCGGCCCGGCGCCTACGCGGTGGGCCTGCCCCCGGTCGCGGTCGTCGGCCTCTCCTCCTGGCTCTTCCCGTTCTCCGGCACCCAGCCGATGTCGCTGGGGACCGTGTCGCTGCCGTTCGTCTTCGCGGTGCTGGTCTTCGTCCTGGTCCCGAAGGACTGGCGCACGGTCCGTACCGCGGCGGCCGTCTACGCTCTCGGGACGGTCCTGACCTGGATCATCGACTCGCAGATCGGCTCCAACATCACCCGGCTCGCGATGCTCTTCGCGGGCGTCACGCTGCTGGCCGCCCTGCCGTACGCGGTCCCCCGCTCCCGCCGCTGGTACGCGCTGGTGGTCGCGTTCGCCGGGCTGAACTTCTGGATCGGCTTCAAGGCCGTGGACGACGTGGTCCGTACCGCGCCCACCGCCTCGTGGAACTTCGAGCTGGCGCCCCTCGTGGACAAGCTGGACGACCTCGACGCCGAACGGGGCCGGGTGGAGGTCGTGCCCGCCCGCAGCCACCGGGAGGCGTCGGCCATGCTGCCGTACGTCAATCTGGCCCGCGGCTGGAACCGGCAGGCCGACATGAAGCGGAATCCGCTCTTCTACGACGACGAGAAGACCCTCACTGCGGCCGACTACCGGGCCTGGCTCGACCGCTGGGCCGTGCACTACGTGGTGCTGCCCGAGGGGAAGCCGGACATCGGCGCCGAGCAGGAGGCCGAGCTGGTCGAGGGCGGGCTGCCGTATCTGAAGCGGGTCTGGTCCGACGCCAACTGGCAGATCTTCGCCGTCAAGGACCCCGTACCGCTCGCCGACGCCCCCGCGAAGGTCGAGCACGCGGGCGCCGATCAGCTGCGGATCACCGTCGAACAGCCGGGCCGGCTCCTGATCCGGATCCCCTACTCGCCGTGGCTGAGCATCGTGGACGAGAAGGGCAAGCGGCTGAAGGGCCCGCAGGAGACCGAGGAGTCCAAGAAGCGCGAGGACGGCGAGCCGAAGACCTTCACCAACCGCAACGGCTGCCTGATAAAGGCCGAGGAGAACCTCGACGGCGACGAGTGGACCGAACTGGTCGCCCCGAAGGCGGGCACCTACCGGCTCTCGGGACCGTACTCGGTACCGCGCGGAACGCCCTGCCCCGAAGAGCTGCAGTAGCCGCGGTCCGGGGGCGTACGCCCCCGTGACGGCGATGGATGTATGAGGAATCAGACGCGTTCCGTGAAGACCCTCACGCCGGAGTGCGCCGGTACTGCATAGTGTCCGCCATGCTGCTCAGGGCGAAGGGCCGTCACCGTGCGGGGGACGGCATATGGCTGACCGACGAAACCCCGCTGTCCCCGTTGTCGCGGATGGGACGGAGCCTCCTCGGTACGGGGGTGGCGCTCACCCTCACCGCGGGCGTGGTGAGCACCGTGCTGCTCGCCGTGGACGAGGGGGACGGGACCCGCGACCGGGACCGGATCGCGGGCTCGACCGATCTCGATCTGAGCGACACGGGAGACCCGGGTGACCCGGGCGCCACCCCGGCGCCCCCGGCCCCGTCGCCCGCCCCGGAGACGTCCCCGCGCCCCTCGGACCCCCCGCGCACCGCCCCGGCGACCCGCCCGGCCGCGGTCCCCGCCGCGGGGCGCACGGATACGGTCCGTACGCCCCGGGACTCCCGCCCGGCGGCGGACGCCCCGTCGGCTCAGGGCCCGCCGCGCGCCGAACGCCCCACGAAGCCGCGCCCCCCCGCCGAACGCCCCTGGGAGCTGCCGCCCGGTACCGACGGCAAGCCCGGCTGGGGCGACGGCCGGTGGCAGTGGGACGGCGACCGCGACCGCGACGGCGACAGTGACGGTGACGACGAACGCGACGACGAGGACCGGGACGACTGACCCGGCCGCCGCGGCCGTCCCACGACGCTCACCGCCAGCCCCTGAGGGTGATCCCGGGCCCCTGGTTCAGATGCCGGTGCAGGGCGCTGGCGGTGGTCGGTACGAAGTCGTCGGGCAGCGCGTCGGTCTCCGTCCAGCGGACCTCGGCATGCTTGTGGGGCTCCCGGTTGCGGGGTTCACCGGACCACTCGGTGGTCGTGAAGACGACCGTCAGATAGCCGTTGGGCGCGTGGACGCCGTAGGCGCCGTGGATGATGTGGGCCACGGTCAGGGACTCGGGCCGTACGGTGAGCCCGGCCTCCTCGTACAGTTCGCGTACGGCGGTCTCCGTGATGGGCTCCCCCGGTTCGCTCTTGCCGCTCGGCAGATCCCACTTCCCGGGGGCGAACGCGGCGTCCCGGCCGCGCTGGAGGAGGACGATCCGGTTGGTGGCCTGGTCGTGGACGATGACGGCGGCGACCAGCACGGTCATGGACGCGCTGGCGGGTGCGAGTGTTTGGGGCTGGTCGTCGGTCTTCGGCTGAGCCACGTTGCCTCTTCCCTTCGTCGGCGGTACGCCCCGGGCGGCGGCGCATCCCGCCGCCCGGACCGTTCTGCGATGCTCCTCTGCCGAGATTTCCCTCCACCGGGCCTCACCCATGCGCGACTCGGGCGTTACGTCAGGGACTCCTGGGCGCCGAGGGCGTCGACGATGTGCCCGGGACAGGCGGGCGAGCCGGGCCGTACCTCGACAGGAGCGGTGGTGAGGCGCCCGCAGCGGCAGCACACGGCGGTGACGGGCTCGGGTGGCGCGTTCAGCAGCCCCTCGACGGTCACCGGATCCACGTCCACGCCGGTCCCGGCCGTGCGGCCCGCACGGCGACCGGCCGCTCGAAGCGGACCCCGTTCGGGGCGACGATCAGCCCGCGGCGCGGCGGGTACGAGTCCGTGGCGTGGACGGCGCCCCGCCGCCGCAGGATCTCCCGCGCCTCGTCCCGGCCGGGACTGCTC
Organism: Streptomyces sp. NPDC059248; assembly: GCF_042753905.1. Taxonomy (NCBI): domain Bacteria; kingdom Bacillati; phylum Actinomycetota; class Actinomycetes; order Kitasatosporales; family Streptomycetaceae; genus Streptomyces; species Streptomyces sp. NPDC059248. The sequence continues at coordinate 28,446 of NZ_JBHYZV010000017.1, forward strand.
CAGGGCCGGGTCCACGGATCGACGGGCGTCGGGCGGGTCACCACTATCACGGTGTGACGGCGACGCCGTTCGAACACGGCCCGCGGACAGGCGATGAGGTCGGCGATGAGGTCACGCATACGGCTGATCGGCTCCTTGCGTCGGCTGGTCGGTCGAGCCCCGTGGGACCGTTGCGGCCGCTTCCCCGGGGCGCCTTGTCCTGTGTACGCGGTCCCGGCCCCGCGCCGGGGGATGTCGTACGGGGCCGGAACCGCTCCCCGGACCCGTGGCCTGGGGCCACCGGGCCCGGGAGCCTCTCACCGCCCCCCGGCCCGCCGGGGAAGCCTCCTGGGCCGCGGACACTCCGGGTGCGCGTACAACGACGGCCGCGACCCGGAGGCGGAGAACCCGAGCATGACGAGGTTCCGCTCGACGCGTTCGACGAGGCGGTTGCAGTAGATGCACCACTCGGGCGGAGTGGCGGGCATCGCAGGAGGTTCAGTGGTCACGGTCGGCCTCCGCAGGGGAGCCGTCGGCCGTCGCGGTGTCGCACTCGACGGAGACGACGAAGGCTAAGGCGTCGGTGAGCCACTCCCGGTGGGGTGCCGGCACGGCCGCGCACGCGTTCGTGACGACACCGTCCGCCTGAGCCGTTTCGATCAGCTTTCTGACCTCGGCCCAGGAGGAAACCTCCGCGACGACACGCCAGTCCCGAGCTTCGGCGTGACGGCGCAGAACTTCCACTGTCGCATCCCCGGCCCGGGGAGCATCGCGGACGAGGAGCACGACGGTGGCACGATCGACTCCGTTTCGGGAGGGATGGACACCGGCGGCGGCGTCGGCCAGGCGGGCGCGCCGGGCTCGTTGCAGTCCAGTACGGGGCATGAGTAAGACGATCCCGGTACTCACCGCGACTGTGAAGAAACGCACCGTGCGGATCCGGCGACTGCCCGGGCCTTCGGTGCGGTGCGCTGTACGACGGTTACACCGCTCAACAGCGGTGACTCGTACGCCCCGTACGAGTCATACGGCCGCGCGGGTCGTCGAGGGTATGGCGTCGACTCCGTCCGACACTTGCGCGATCAGCTTCTGAACCCGCCGGAGTCTGGAGGTCGACTCCCGGCCGATCTTGTCCACGATGACCGACGGCAGCGCCTGATGCCGCGACCACTCGGGAGCGGCGATCAGCACCTCTTCCAATGTGTCCAAGCAGGCGTCCCACAGTTTGGCGTCGGCCTGTGCCATGGCCTTGTCGACGGCGTATCTGTTCCTGGCCGCTTCGGAAAGGGCCTGCGTCTGCTTCGGTTTGATGTCGGCGATCAGGCCGAGGGCCTTGCCGGGAAGCCTCAGGGCCGCGTAGATGCCGACGGCCTGGGCGGTCGCCGTCACCGGTCCGAAGACCGCTCCCCGGGCCTTGGCTTCCCGCCCCATCCGGGCCCCTACGGCATGGGACTGACTGAGATAGTCCTCGGTCAGATCTTTGTTGCCCAGGCGGGACGCGACGACCGCCGCAAAGTTGATGTGACAGCCGTACACCGCCAACTCTTCCGTGGTGGCCCGGGAGAAGCGGGGCTCGATGTCGACGGCCGCCTTCTCGGCGAGCGCGAGGGCGTCCTCCGTCCGGGCGTCCCGCAGATAGACCCATGCCCGGCCCGACCCGACCAGGGCGCTGCTGAGGCCGTCCGCCGCTTGCGATGCCGCGTGCCGCGCATGACCGATGGCGGCGTATGCCAGGTCCCTCGCACCCATGAGATTCGCGACGTACGCGGCCAGTCGGTACGTGTCCGACAGCACACCCCATGCCTCGGCCCGCTCCCCGTCGGGCTGCTCACGGAGCCGGGCCCCCGCCTCGGTGATCAGCGGTCCGGTCAGGGCGCCGACCTCCAGGTACCGCCCCTGCCAGTACAACTCCCAGCAGCGTTGGACATGCTGGGACAGCGTTTCCAGGGTGGGCGCGGTCACGGTCCCGGGGAGGATGCCTGCCGACGTGTCGTGGACGGCCCGCGCCATATCCCTCATGATGGCGCGGTCGTCCCGTTCCAGCGTCCGGCGCGGGGCTTGCTGGCCGAGGAGGACGGAAGTGTCCGCTCCCAGGGCGTCGGCGACGAGCAGGAGGGTCTGCAAGGTCAGCCGTTTGTCCTGCTCGGCCTGTTGGATTGTGGGAAGGGACAGTCCTGTCATCTCGGCCAGGTCGGACTGGCGGATGTCCTTGCCTCGGAGGATCTTGATGCGTTGACCTGTGGAGTAGTCGCTCCAGCGTGCCATGCCGGGTCTCCGTTCCTAGCGTCCCTTGGGAACTGTACTGGCGGGGCGGTCCAGTTGCTTCCCCGTGCGCGGCCTTCAGGCCCCTCAGGAATCGCCATGCCGGGCCCGGGACTCGTTGATCTCCGCCTCGTGCCGTATCGCCCAGTCCGCCAGTGCCGACAGCGGTTCGAGCAGGGTCCGCCCCAGGGGAGTCAGGCTGTACTCGACGCCCGGCGGCACCGTCGGGCGGACCTCGCGCCGCACCAGCCCGTCGGTCTCCAGGCCGCGCAGTGTGCGGGTGAGCATGCGCTGGCTGATGCCGTCGACGGCGCGGTGCAACTCGTTGTACCGGTACGGGCGGGCCCCGAGCAGGATCACCAGCAGCATGCTCCATTTGTCGCCCACCCGCCGGAACACGTCACCGACCGGGCACGCGGCCAGTTCGCCGGCCGGGACCGGGTGCGGCAACTCATGGGCGAGTACCGAGGGCACACGGGTGTTCGCAGCGGACATGAAACTGCCTTCTTTCAGCCTGCGGCGGCTCGGCACACGATGGATCCGTACCTGCCGAGCCTATGGAGGACGCCGTGCCCAGCCAATCATCGAAAACCGTGATCATCAGCGGCGGGACCGACGGTATGGGCCGTGCGACCGCCCTCCGGCGGCTGGCGAGAGGCGACCGTGTCATGGTCATCGGCAGCAGCGGGACCAAGGGCCGGGCGCTGCTCGAAGAGGCCGACGATCCGAAACTGACGTTCGTACGGGCGGACCTCTCCTCCATCGCCGAGACCGAGCGGGTGATCGCCCGTATCGGGGAGCAGTACGACGCCGTCGACGCGCTCGGCCTGTTCGCCAACCGGATCAGCACCGAACGCCGGGAGACCGCGGAAGGACTGGAGTACACCTTCGCCCTCTACTACCTCAGCCGCTATCTGCTCAGCCACCGCCTGCGCCCGCTCCTCGACGCGGGCCGCGACCCGGTGATCATCAATGTGGCCGGGGTCGGCAACACCGCGGGCGCGGTCCAGTGGGACGACCCCCAGCTCACCAGGCGCTACGGCCAGGTGCGCGCCCAGCTCCACGCGGGCCGGGCGAACGACCTGCTGGGCGTCGCGTTCGCCGCCCAAGCGGACAGCAAGGCGCGTTACATCCTCTACCACCCGGGCTTCACCCGCAGCGGCGCGGACGGTCACCCGAATCCCGTGGCCCGGGGTGCGATCAAGGCACTCGGGAGGCTCTTCGCCCGCCCGGTACCCGAAGCGGTCCGCCCGATCGTCGAATGGATCGACCACCCTCCGAAGGACGCGCTCAGCGCGATCGACCGGGGCAAACCGGTCGCGAAGTCCCTGAGGACCCTCGACCCCACCGCCGCCGTCCGCCTGGCGGCCTACACGGAGGATCTGATCCGCGGGGTCTGAAAACCCCGGCCGGGTGACGTCACGCCCGATGTGATCGCCGACCCCGAGAGGTCTCGGCCAACGCCCTGACCAGGACCAGCACGCTCAGGCCGAACATCAGCAGGCCCAGCGGGATATGGAGCCACGCCACATAGGTGATGCCCGCCGCCACCTGTGCCGAGGCGAGGAGGAGGAAACCGGAGGCGTACAGGACGGGGCGGAGGGAGCCGCGCGAGCGGCGCCAGGTGAGGGTGGCGGCGAGGACGTACAGCATTGACGCGCCGTACATCACGCGCGATCCGATGTCGTGCAGGACATAGCCGTGCGAGGTGAACAGGAGCATTCCGGCGGTGGTGGCCTGGAAGAAGAGGGCCAGGGTCTGGAGGGCGATCGCGAGCTGCGGGAAGGTGAAGGCGCGGGGGCCGGGTGTCGTGTCGGTGGTCATCACGGGGTCTCCTCTTCTGCCTCGCGGCAGCGGCTCGGTAGGGTCTCGTCACTTCGACGACGTACCGCCGTGGAATGTCAGGCCCGACCGGAGCAGGGAGCCGCGACCATGAGTGTGAACACGGTCGACGGCGAGCGGCGGCGGCTGATCGATATCGCCTATCGGCTGCTGGGGTCGCTGGCCGAGGCCGAGGACGCCGTGCAGGAGGCCTACGCCCGCTGGTACGCGCTGTCGCGGGAGCGGCGGGAGGCCGTCGAGTCGCCCGGGGCCTGGCTGACGACCGTGGTGGGCCGGGTCTGTCTGGATCTGCTGGGGTCGGCGCGGGCGCGGCGTGAGCGGTATGTCGGCGCGTGGCTGCCCGAGCCGCTGCCGGAGCCGGTGCCCGGGCGCGGCGGGGAGTGGGCCGACCCCGCCGATCGCGTCACCCTGGACGAGTCGGTGAACATGGCCTTCCTCGTCGTCCTGGAGTCGATGACCCCGGCCGAGCGGGTGGCGTTCGTCCTGCACGACGTCTTCCGGTACCCCTTCGCCGAGGTCGCCGCGATGGTCGGGCGGACCCCGGGGGCCTGTCGGCAGCTGGCGTACTCGGCGCGGCGGAGGATCGGTGCCGCGCGGGTGCCGGTGGGCGTGGACGCCGGGCAGGCCGGTGTGGTGCGGGAGTTCAAGGAGGCGTGGGAGGCCGGGGACATCGAGGCCCTCGTCGGGCTCCTCGACCCCGGTGCCACGATGATCGCCGACGGCGGGGGGCTGGCCGGCGCCGTACTCCGGCCCCTCGACGGCGGTGAGCGGATCGCCGCGTATCTGATCGGTCTCGCCGGGAGGGCCCTGGGCCCGACGCTGCTGGAGCGGACGGTCAACGGGCGGCCGGGGCTGGTCGCCCGGCATGCCGGGGTCACCGTGACCGTCGCGGCGTTCGGGCTGGACGCCGGCCGCGTCACCCATATCTGGGCGGTCCGCAACCCGGAGAAGCTTCGTCCGTGGAACGGACAGAGCTGACCCGTCCGACTACATTCGAAGCATCCTTCCCGGGGAGGCGCGATGCCGCAGATCGAACTGTCGGCCGGAACGATCGACTATCAGGACACCGGCGGTGACGGGCCGGTACTGGTCTTCAGCCACGGCTTTCCGATGAACGAGACACAGTGGCGCAAAGTGGTGCCGCTGCTGAGCGGCTACCGCTGCGTCCTGCCCACACTGCCCCTCGGCGGACACCGCCGGCCCATGGCCCCGGACGCCGATCTGACCCATCGTGGTGTCGCCCGGCTGCTGGGCGAGTTCATCGAGCGGCTCGGCCTCGACGATGTGACCCTCGTCCTCAACGACTGGGGCGGCGCCCAGTTCCTGGTGTCGGAGCGGGAGGGCGAGCGGGTCGGGCGGCTGGTGCTGGTGGCCTGCGAGGCGTTCGACAACTTCCCGCCCGCGCCCGCCAGGCCGCTGGTCGCGCTCTGCAAGGTGCCGGGTGGCGTCCGGCTGATCACCCGCCTCATGCGGATCCCGGCGTTCCGGAACATGAAGGGCGGGTTCGGTGGGATGAGCCTGCGCGGACTCCCGGCCGACATCGTGCTCGACTGGTTCGCACCGGCGGCCCGCAGCCGGGCCGTTCGCCGGGACTTCGCCAAGTTCGCCACCTGCGCGCCCGACCGGGAGACGCTGCTGGCCTGGAGCGAGCGGCTGCGCGAATTCGACCGGCCCGTACTGGTCGTCTGGGCGACCGGGGACCGGCTGATGCCGCGTGAGCACGGGCCCCGGCTGGCCGAGCTGTATCCGCGGGGGCGGCTGGTCGAGATCGAGGACTCGTCGACCCTCGTACCCGAGGACCAGCCCGAGCGGCTCGCCGAAGTGCTCGTCGACTTCCTGACGGAGGACACAAAGGGGTAGGGAGCGTGCCGTTCGCGGGACGGGCGGTCGTCGCCGCGAACGGGCACGTGCCTTCCCGGAGTTCTCAGCTCCTCGGGTTCAGCAGGTACTTGTCCATCGCGCCCTTCGGGTCGCCCGGAAGGCCCGTGGTGTAGAGCCAGTGGCCCACCATGTCGACGATTCGGAGCTCGGCCCGCGGGAAGCTCTCGGCCATCTTCCGGGCGCCCGGGAGGGGCGTGGCCAGGTCGAGGGTCGCGTTGACCACCAGGACCGGCGGGAGCTTGCCCGGGGACTGGGCCGGGTTGGGCTTCGGGGGCAGCGGGGAGCCCTGGCAGGCCAGCACGAAGTGCAGGGACTGGGCCTCGTAGCGGACGTACGGCGCCGCCTTCGCGACCCGGGCGCGGATCGCCTCGTACTCCGCGTAGTCCTTGATCCGGTAGTCCTTGTCGCGGCAGAGGACGAGGCGGAGCGCCGTCTCATGGGCGCCGCCGTCGATCCAGTGGATCTCGCCCTTGCCGGAGTGCAGGGCGGCCAGCTCCCGCGCGACATTCTCCGGTTCGCCGCCGAGGACCTGGCTCAGGAAGTCGGAGAGCCGGTCGGGGGTGATCTTCTTGTTCGTGGGGCCGTTCGGGCCGGGTTCGCGGAGCGTGCCCGCGTCGGCGCGGGCGAACAGCTCCTCCGCCACGGTGGTGACCTTCTTGTTCTTCACCGCGCAGGTCGCCGCGTTCGTCGCGCACCAGGACGACACCCGCTTGAGGGTGTTGTCGAGAGTGACGGCGCCGTCCGTGAGATACCGCTCGGCGCCCTCGTGCGCCGGGTCCAGCGCGCTGTCGAGGGCCAGGGCGCGCAGCCTGTCCGGGAAGAGCCGGGCGTACCGCTCGCCGATCAGCGTGCCGTACGAGTGCCCGATGAAGCTGATCCTGTTCTCGCCGAGCGCCGCGCGGATCGCGTCCATGTCGCGGGCCGTGCTCTCGGCGTCCATATGGGCCGCCAGCGGACCCGTCTTCCGGAGGCAGTCCGTGGTGAACTTCGCGTTGGCGGCGCGCAGCCGCTCGAACGCCGCCGCGCCGCCCGGCCGGGCCGGCGCCTGCGCCAGGGGCGTCTCGTCGCACTCCACGCCCCGGCTGCGGGCGACACCGCGCGGGTCGAAGCCGACGACGTCGAAGCGGGCAAGCACTTCGGGGGGATAGCCCTGGTACGGATCGTCCGGGGCGTACGCGTCGTCGGCGCCCGGCGTCCCGGGGCCGCCCGGGTTCGACATCAGGACGCCGATGCGCCGCGACGGGTCCGTGGCCTTGTGCCGGGCGACGAAGAGGCCGGTCTTCTTGCCCTTCGGCTTCGACCAGTCGGCCGGGACCTCGATCGTCGCGCACTCGGAAGCCGGGTTCGGGTACGGCCAGTCGACACGGGGGCACGGCCCCCACTGGACGCGCTGGACGCGCTGGGGCGTCGTGGTGTTCGCGGCGGTCGCGGCGTTCGAACCGGTCGTGCCGTTCGCGCCGTTCGAGCCGGGGGCGGCGGACGCCACGGCGGCGGGTGACGCGAGCGCGGCGGACGCGGAGAGCGCCAGGAGGACGGAGACTCCCCGCCGCCTGCGGGATGGGTGCGTGGTCATGCGGGTCACTGTCGCGGGCACGGATGGTGACGCCGCTACGGACGGATGGCGGGAACGTAACGAGCGGGACCGGCGTCAACCCGGGTGATGGGGTGCCGCCCGGTATCTTCTGATGATCATGAATAGTACGGGGGAAGGTGGGACGGGATGAGTCCGTTGGGCGGCACATCCGCCGTAACAGGACGGGCCGGGGCCGTGGTGCTCGCCTTGGTCCTGGTCTCCGTGCTGGCGGTGTCGGCGAAGGACCGGATCCTGCATGCCGTCGACGGGCCGTTCCTGAACATCGTCGACGACTGCGAGGGCACGGACGCGCTGGTCCGGGCGATCGACGCGCTGCCGGTCTTCGCGGCCGCGCCGCCCGGGACCCGGCCCGTGAAGGGGTACGAGTCCCCCGGCGGGGGCGCGGGCTGTCTGGACGACAGCGGGGACGAGCTGGTGCACGGCGAAGGCGTCTACGAGGTGGTCGGGGAGAAGCAGGCCGTCGCCGACCAGCTGCGGGCCGCCGCCGAGCGGGACGGCTGGGAGGAGGGCCCGGCGACCGGTGGTTCGGCGGAGGAGCGCGACCCGTCCGATCTGTGCTTCGAGAAGCGGCTCGCCGAGGGGCCCGCGGTGATGGAGGTCTGGTTCACCCCCGAGCGGCGGACCGTGCAGATCTCGGTCGTATCGCTGCTGGACGGGACCGCGACCGCCTGCTGACGGCCCGGCCCCGGCCAGGCATCCCGTCCGTCGGCTCTGTGCGTCGTCCCCGGCCCGGTACCCCGTACGTCAGCCCCGTTCCGCCAGGTCGTTCGCCACCCGCTCAAGGCCCAGCGCGTTCGCGCCCTTCACCAGGACCACGTCACCCGGACGGAGTTCGGCGTGGATACGGGCGGTCAGGGACTCGCGCCCGTGTTCCCGGGTGTGTACCGCGTCGAGGCCCGCGAGGCGGATCGCGTTCACCATCCTGGCCGCGAGTTCGCCGCCGACGCCGATCGTGCGGTGGACGCCCGTCGAGACGACCTTCCCGGCGACCGTGTCGTGCCAGCCGGGGGCGTCCGCGCCGAGTTCGGCCATCTCGCCGAGGACGGCGATCCGGCGGCGGTCGGGGCCCGCGATGTCGGTGAGGGCGTCGAGAGCGGCCAGTACGGCCTCCGGCGCCGCGTTGAAAGCGTCGTTGACGACGGTCACCTCGTCGGGGCGGTGGATCACCTGCATCCGGCCGCCGGAGGAGAGCCGGGCGCCGGGCAGCCCGGCCGCGACCGTGGCGAAGGGGACGCCGGCCGCGAGCGCCGTCGCCGCCGCGGCCAGCGCGTTGGTGACGTGGTGCCGCCCGTGGATGCCGCGCAGCACGATCTCCGCGTGATGGGTGCCGTACCGCAGGGTGAACGCGGGGTGCCCGTCCGCCCCGGCGCGTACGTCCTCGCCCCGTACCGCGCACTCCTCGCCGGTGCCGAACGTCAGGACCCGGGCGGAGGTCTCCCGGGCCATCGGCGCCACCAGCGGGTCGTCCCCGTTGAGTACCGCGACGCCGTCGCCTGGCAGGGCGCGGACGATCTCCGCCTTGGTGTCGGCGATGGCCTCCCGGCTGCCGAACTCGCCCACATGGGCGGAGCCGACGCCGAGTACGGTCGCCACCCGCGGGCGGACGACGTCGCACAGCTCGGCGATATGGCCCTTGCCGCGCGCGCCCATTTCGAGGACGAGGTAGCGGGTGTCCGGCTCGACGCGCGAGACGGTCACCGGGAAGCCGATCTCGTTGTTGAAGCTGCGGACGTTGGCCACGGTCGGGCCGTGGGCCGCGAGCACCGTCTCCAGGATGTCCTTGGTGGAGGTCTTCCCGGCGGAGCCGGTGATCCCGATGACCGTACCGGGGTAGCGGGCGGCGATCAGCCGGGCGATCCGGGCCATGGCGGCGCGGACGTCGCCGACGACGATCGCGGGCGCCTCAACGGGCCGTTCGGCGAGTACGGCGACCGCGCCGCCTTCGGTGACGGCCCGTACGGCGTAGTCGTGTCCGTCGGCGGACCGGCCGCGCAGACAGGCGAACAGGCCGTCGGGCGCGACGGCGCGGGTGTCGAACGACAGCGGGCCCGTCACCCGTACCGCGGTGTCGTCGATCCGGTGCGGGGTACCGCCGGTCGCGTCCGCGATCTCGGCCAGGGTCAGAGGGATCACAGCTCTCCTTGCACGTGCGACGGCCCCAGGACGATACCCCGACCGGCGGCGAACCGGTCGAAGTCGCCCCAGGACACGGGGTGGAACCGCTGGGAGTGTCCGGGAAGCCCGGACGGGTTGTGCAGGACGAGCCCGCGGGGTCCGGCGCCGACGGCCAGCACCAGATGGCCGCCGCGGACGGGCGGGTCGGCGCCCGGGCCGGGGACCGAGCGGATCGACGGGTGGACGGAGAGCATCACCAGACGGCCGGCGTGTACCTCGGCGGCGGCTTCGGCCGCGTCGATACGGGGCCGTACCCGGACGTCGAGCCGGAACGCGTCGGCCGCCCAGGCGGCGAAGGGCGCGTAGACCAGGCCCTCCACCCGGTCCCCGTCCCGGACGATGTACGCCCCCGCGTCCCGGGCCGTCGCGACCAGCGTCATCGCGGGCGGCACCGGGCGGCCCCAGAACCCGAGGGCCATCCGCAGACAGGCGATACCGCAGGCCCGGGGCGCCCAGAAGGCGTACTCCCCGGGATCGGCGGCGCCCGACGCCGCCCATGAAGGGTCGTCGGCCGATGCGCGGGCGCCGCTGAGGAACTCCGGTACGAGACCCGCCGACTCCCACTGCGCGTAGTAGGGGACCTGGTGGACGGTCATGGCGTCCGACACCGTCGTCGGAGCCGCCGTCGTGGTCACCGGATGTGCCGACGTCGTCGTCGGGACGGTGGTGGTCACCGGGCGCGCCGACGTCGTCGTCGGGCGGCCGGGGCCGTCGGTCGCAGTCGCGGTCGTAGTCGTAGTCGCAGTCGTGATCGCGGTCTCGGGAGTGGTCGAAGTGATGGTGGGGGTCGTGAGGGTGATGAGGGTCGTGGGCGTGGTCGAGGCCGAAGGGGGCATACGGGCAGTCTGCTACGCGCCGGGCTCCCCGGGACTCCGGCGGGCTTCGTGACCGCGTCGCGGCGCCGCACCGGCGCACGGATCGACGCGAACGGAGTACGGGAGGTCAGGCGATGGCCGCCGCCCCCGACCGCAGGGCCTTCTCCGTGGCGTCGTCCAGCGGGTAGAACAGCTCGACACCCAGCTCGGAGAGGGTGACGTCGGAGGGTGCCCCGAAGGTGGTCATCGTGCTGAAGAGGGCCAGTTCCCCGCGCGGTGTACGGATCCGCAGCGGCACCTCCACCGGGCTCGGGGTCCAGGGGCGGGGCGGGACGGCCGCCCAGTCCTCGTCCGTGGTGCCCTCGGGTTTCGGATAGCCGGAGATCTCGTCGTAGAGCGACTCCAGACGGGGGTCACCGGTCGAGGCGACCTGCCGTCGCAGGGCGCCGAGCGTCACTTCGCGTACCTCCTCCAGATTGATCAGCCGGGGCGCCAGACCGTTGGGGTGCAGGGTCAGCCGGAACACGTTCGGCCGCGGATGCATCAGCGTCGGCGATACGGCGTCGGTGAGCATGGACAGGGAGCGGTTGCCCGTGATGACGTTCCACACCCGGTCCACGACGACCGCCGGATACGGCTCATGGGCCGTCAGCAGCCGGTTGAGGGCGGCGCGTACGGACACCATGTCGGCGTCCTGAAGGCTGCTCTCGCGGTAAGCGGGCGCGTAGTCGGCGGTCAGCAGCAGCTGGTTCCGCTCCCGCAGGGGGATGTCCATCGCCTCGCACAGCCGCAGCAACAGGCCGCGGCTGGGCATCGCGCGGCCGGTCTCCACACACGACAGATGGCGCGCCGACGAGTCGGCGCGCAGGGCCAGGTCGAGTTGGCTGAGCCGGCGGCGGCGCCGCCAGTCCCGTAGCAGGGGTCCGATCCTTAATTGTGGCTTTGGCTCCATATCCGCAGGCTAATCGGGCGGCGGTCGCGGTGGCCATGACCCACGGGTCATTGAGTCCTTACCCACGTGATGGAACGGTGTGGCACCCTGCACCGGATGCCGAGGAGGCCACGATGACGACAGCGACCACCAACCCCGCACCGGCCGGAAAGACCACGGGGAGCACCGGGACCACCGGGGCCGCAGGGGCCACCGGGGTGTTCGGGGCGACCGGGTGGGCCGCCTTCCCCCTGTTCCGGATCGTGGTGCTCGCCGACGCGTGCAGTACCGCCGTCTTCGGGCTACTCCTGCTCGCCTCGGCGATCTGGCTCGACGAGCCCCTCGGTCTGCCGTCCGCCTGGTCGGTCCCCTTCGGCCTCGGCATGCTGGCGGGCGCCGCGACGCTCGCGGTGATCGGCCTCGTACCCCGGGTCACCCGGGCCCTCTCGGGTGTGACCTGGATCATCAACGGCTGCTGCGCGCTGGCCCTGTTGGCGCTGGTCGTGACGGGGATCATGCCCCTGACGACGGCCGGGACGGTGGTCATGCTGGTGGGCGTCGCGATCGTGGCGTCCTTCGCGTCGCTCCAGTTCGCGGGCCACCGGCTGGCGCGGAGCACGGCCTGAAGGATCGTGGGCGTACGACGGCGCCCCGGCCCGGGAACTCCCGGGCCGGGGCGCCGTCTGTCGTCCGTCGTCTGTCGTCCGGACCGGGCCTGCCACGGTCTACGGCACACCGTGGCGGATCAGGACCGCCACCGCGGCGGCTGCCACGGCCACCACCCACAGCAGCAGCAGGATCGGGGTCCGCACCTTCACGAAGGCCGCGTCCCACACGGACGCGTCCCCGGAGCGGACCGAGGAGCGCACCATCAGCGCGCGGCCCAGCGCGAAGGCCAGACCGCCCAGCGGGGTGGCCCACCACGGCCCCGCGAACAGGAGCACTGCGATCGCCGCGTACGGCAGATGCGACGGTACGAAGGTCCGCAGACCCGTGCCCATCTCGAAGCCGAACTGGAGCGCACCGCTGCCGTCCGTGCGGACGACGATGTCACTGGGCACCAGCCGGGCGTTCTGCGGCATGCGGAACGGCAGCAGACCCAGCTCGACACCGAGGAAGACCAGCACCGCGACCGCCAGGGCGACGGTCCGCACCAGATCGGGCGCGAAGGTCTGCACCAGCGCCGCGGGCAGCAGCAGGAGCAGCCCGGTGGCGAAGCCGCCGAAGAACAGGCCCCGGACGAAGTACTGCACATTTCTCGTTCCCCGCCAGACCGGCGAGGTCAGCAGACCCGCTGAGTTGTGGCTTCAAACGGAGCCCGAGAGGGAGTAGCCCGCCAGGACGGCCACCGCGCAGGCGGCGATCGCGGCGAGCACCCCGTGCGCGGCGGCGGGTGCCCAGAAGGCCCCGGCCGCGGCGACGGCCGTGAACAGCAGGCCGATCGCCCCGGCGGCGAGCGCGGAGGCTCCGGGGGTACTGGGGCGCCGGGAGACGGAGGTGAGCGTCAACGCCATACGTGTCCTTCACGTGTCCGGGGTCCGGGTCCGAGGTCCGGGGCCCATGAGACGTGGTTCGTGGGTCATGGTTCGTGATTCGTGGGTCCCACGGGTCGGCCGCCGCCGCCCGCCGCCCCGCGCGGCGGCGGGCGGCGGGCGGACGGAACCGGTCGTCAGCCGCTCTTGCAGCTCGTGGTGAAGCGGGTGCGCGAGCCTTCGAGCTTGATGTCCTCGAAGTAGCCGTCCCAGCAGTGCACGGTCCGGCCGTTGGCCATCCGCCAGTACCAGCCCGCGTAGCCGCCGCAGGCGGCCTCCCAGCCGTACTTGCGGGTCCAGTACTGGTGGGTCTCGGTGTCGGTGCGGTGGTAGCCGTCGGATGCGCAGTACGTCGAGCTGATGTACTGGCGGCCCCAACAGGGCGTATCGCCCGGGACGTCGACGCTCATGCAGTGATCCGGGTGGCGCGAGGTGCGGCTGAAGGCGTAGGCGGAGCCGCCGCCGACCCATCCGAGCCCGGTGACGGCCAGCGTCGCGGCGCCCGCGATGGTGGTCCGCAGGAACGTACGGCGCTGGAAGCCGCCGCTCTTCGCGGGACGCGGGGCCTCCGGGGTGGCGGAGGTCGAGCGGATGTCGCCCGACGTGGGCGTCACGGTCACTTCGGGGATGGACTGGAGGAAGGCATTGCTCATGATGCGACTCCCGTCGTGAGGGAAGAGGTGGTGGACGGCCGGCCGGAGCCGCCGGTGTACTCCTCGGTGAGGGCGGCGAGCGCCTCGGCGGAGCCCACGGGCTCCGCCGACAGCATCGCGCCGTCGGCGTCGAGGACCAGCAGGGCCGGCTGGTAGGCCAGCAGCAGCGGCGACGACAGCCCGGGGCCGGGCAGGACCTCCCCGGCGTCCGGGCCGTTCCAGCGGCCCGAGTTGTCGATGTCGATCAGCACCGTGCGATGCCCGGCGCCGGTCAGCGCGCGCCGTGCCCCGGCCCAGGCCGGGGCGACCTCCTCGCAGGTGGGGCAGGTCGAGGAGAGCACCAGGGCGAGGGTGCGGTGTCCGGCGTCCGGCGCGGCCAGGTCGGGCCACCGCTGGTCGCGGTCGTTCGGCGCGCCCGAGCCGGTGCCGCCCGCCTCAAGGGCGCGGATCTTGGTGACGAGTCCGGCGTAGCCGAGGACGAGGAAGACGATGGCGGTCCAGGCGAGGACGAGAAGGGCCCACAGCAGGCTCTGCACCCGTCACGCTCCCCAGCGGACGTCGAGGGACTTCAGCAGCTCCTCCTGGTCCGCGCCGGAGACGCCGATGTCCGCGGAGGCGTCGTCGTCGACCAGGCAGACGGCCTTGGGCCCGGCGTGCAGGTACTTGCGGCCCCGGGTCACCCCCGCGATGCCCATGGTCTTGACCCAGACCTGGCCCTTCTCCACGGCCTTGCCGGTGCTGTCCGGGACGAGCGCCGTGGCGTCCTCGGCCGGGTAGATGGTGACCGAGCCGCCCGAGGTGAACTTGACCCCGTACATGCTCCAGGTCTTGAGGTCACGGGTGCGGGGCGTGACGACGAGCCCGGCCTTGGTGTCGGAGAGCGTGAGCCGGTCGAGGACCTGCGTCACGGCGCCCGCGTCCACCTTGCTGCCCGAGAACTCCATGATCAGACAGTGGTGGGGGCCGGTCCAGATGCCCTGCCAGCCGCTGCCGTCGGCGTTGGTGAGGAGTTGGAGCGGACGGCCGTCGTAGGTGACCTGCTGGACGACCCGGGACTCGTGCAGGTCGATCAGACCCGCCGGGTAGCCTCGGTCGGTGATACTGATGCCGACGCCCAGGGACGGGCCGGTCAGGCGGAAGTGCCAGAACCAGTCCGCCTGCACGGAGCGGGCGCGGCAGGCGAAGGACACCCAGCGCCCGTTGGGCGCCAGTGCCTTCGCGGTCTGCAACGTGGCCTGCATGAGACCTCCAGGACTCGGGGTGGGTGTACGGGCCTGTTCCGGGCGGGCGGTCCCGCGAACCGACCACGGCACCGGCAAGGGCACGGCGGAGCCGTCGGCAGCCGGGAAGCCCGCCCGGAAGACACCGTAGAAGTCCCTTCTGTCCGGCTTCTTGCTGATCTCTGACCGACCGCTGCGCCGCCGCTTCGGGGGAGTTGTGGTGCGGATGTCGTGGCGCTGCGGTGCGGCTTGTGGGGAACTTCCGTGGCGCTGGGCCGGTTCTGGCCGCAGGATCGCCGGGTGCTCGCCGGGTGCTCGCCGACGGCGGACCGTCGGCTCACCCCTCGCTTACACCCCGCTCACACCCCTCTGACGTGCGCGTTTTCCATGTTTGCGTTCGTTGACAGAAGAGAGCCCGGCTTGGAAGATCTTGTCCGGAGGTGTCCGCCGGCCGGTGCCGGTCCCGGTCTTCAAAACCGGTGGACGTTGTCCCTTGCGCGTCAGCGGGTTCGACTCCCGTCCACCTCCGTCCCAGCCGTTCGTCCGCACACCGCCGCCTCCGCCCCGGGACCGCGTCAGGAGTGACATGAGGAAGACCGACGCCCCTGGGCGAATACCGTCGGTGCGGGAGATCATGGAGGACCCGCGGCTGCGGTCCGCGGTCGCCGCCCTCGGGGCGACGGAGGTCCGGGAGGCCGCCCGCGCGATCCAGCGGACCTTACGGAACGCGAACACCGCGGGCGTCGGGGTGGGTTCGGGCGCGGATACGGTCTTGGGCACGGTCTCGGACGCCGGTGCCAGTGCCGGTGCCGGTGTCACCGCGTGTGCCGTCTCCGAGGCGATCGCCGAAGCCGCCGCCCGGCTGCCGCCCGCTCCCACCCGCCACCGCAGGGTCGTCAATGCCACCGGGGTCCTGGTCCATACGAACCTGGGCCGGGCGCCGCTGTCCCGGGCCGCCGTCGACGCGGTCGCCCATCTCGCGGGCACCTCGGATCTCGAACTCGACCTCGGCACCAACCGGCGCGGACCGCGTGGCCGGGGCGCGCTCGACGCCCTGCGCGCCGCGGTTCCCGGCGCTGGGGACGTCCATGTCGTCAACAACAACGCCGCCGCGCTCGTCCTGGTCGCCACCGCCCTCGCGGCCGGCGGCCGCGAGATCGTCGTCAGCCGCGGCGAACTCGTGGAGATCGGCGACGGGTTCCGGCTGCCCGAACTGCTGGAGAGCACGGGAGCGCGTCTCCGGGAAGTTGGTACGACCAATCGAACGACGGTCGACGACTACGCCCGCGCCATCACCGACGACACCGCGTTCCTCCTCCAGGTCCACCCCTCCAACTTTCTGATGACCGGCTACGTCAGTACGCCGCCGATCGCCGGACTCGCCGCGCTCGGCCGCCCGGTCGTCGTCGACATCGGCTCGGGGCTGCTGGCCCCGAACCCCCTGCTCCCCGACGAGCCGGACGCCGCCACGGCCCTGGCCCGGGGCGCGGCCCTGATCACCGCGAGCGGCGACAAACTCCTCGGCGGCCCCCAGGCGGGGCTGCTGCTCGGCGACGCCGACCTGGTCGCCCGGCTGCGCCGGCACCCGCTCGCGCGCGCTCTGCGGACCGGGAAGCTGACCCTGGCCGCCCTGGAGGCCACCCTGCGCGGCCCCCGCCCGCCGGTCCCGGCCGCCCTGACCCGGCCCCTGCCCGAACTCGCCGCCCGCGCCGAATCCCTGGCCCGGCGGCTGCGGGCGGCCGGGGTCGACGCCACCGCCGAACCTTCGGAGTCGGTCGCGGGCGGCGGCGGCGCCCCCGGCGTCACCCTGCCGTCCGCGGCCCTCACCGTCCCGGCGGCCCTCGGCCCCCTGCTCCGTACCGGCGCCGTCCCCGTCCTGGCCCGGATCCACCAGGACCGCGCCCTGCTCGATCTGCGCTCGGTACCGGACGAGGACGACGAGACGGTGGCGTCGGCGGTGCTGGCGGCGTGGGCCGCGTACCGGGGCCGTACCGCCGGATCGTCGAGTAGCGGCCCGGGCCCCGCCGGGGAGTGCGCGGGCGAGGTACCTCCATCCGCCGCCGACCGCCGCCCTCGTGAGGCGTCCGGGGCCGCCCGATGATGGTCGTGGTGACCGCGGGGCACGTCGATCACGGCAAGTCGAGCCTGCTGCGCGCCCTGACCGGGATGGAACCGGACCGTACGGAGGAGGAACGGAGGCGGGGGCTCTCCATCGACCTCGGCTTCGTGTGGACCGATGTACCCGCCGGGCCCGGCCGCCCGCCCGTCGCCGACGAGCGGGTCGCGTTCGTCGACGTACCCGGACACGAACGCTTCGTCGGCACCATGCTCTCGGGCGCCGGGCCCGCGCCCGCCGTGCTGTTCGCCGTCGCCGCCGACGGCGGCTGGATGCCCCAGTCCCAGGAGCACGCCACCGCCCTCGACGCCCTCGGCGTACGCGAAGGCGTCCTCGTCGTCACCCGTACCGACCTGGCCGAACCCGGCCCCGCCCTCGCGCAGGCACGGGCCGCGCTCGCCGGGACCGGCCTCGACGGGATCCCGGCCGTCGCCGTCAGCGCCCGTACCGGCGACGGTACGGAACGGTTGCGCACCGCTATCGCCGAACTGCGGGACCGGCTGCCCGCGCCCGCCCCCCGGGCCCCCGTCCGCCTGTGGGTGGACCGCGCCTTCGCGCTCCCCGGCCACGGACTCGTCGCCACCGGCACCCTCCGCGAAGGCACCCTCGCCCGCGGCGACGTCCTCGAAACCGCCCCGGACCAGCCGAAGCTGACGGTCCGCGGACTCCAGGAGCTCGGCCGGGACGCCGACCGCTCCACCGGGCCCGCCCGGGTCGCCGTCAAATTACGGGGCGAGCCGCCGCGCGGCGGTCTTCGCGGTACGGCGCTCGGCGCCCCCGGGACGTACCGGCTCACCGACACCGCCGACGTCCGGCTCGCCGGAGCCGTTCTGCGCCGGATCCCCGACCGGCTGACCGTGCACATCGGCTCCGCCGCCGTACCGGCCGCCGTCCGCCGATTCGGCCGGGGTATCGCCCGGCTCGTCCTCGACCGGCCCCTGCCGCTGCGGATCGGCGACCGGGCCGTCGTCACCGAGCACCGCCGGGTCGTCGGCAGTGCGCTCGTCCTCGACCCCGTACCGCCGTACGTCGGACCGCGCCGCGCCGGCGGTCTGCGGGCCGACGTCCTCGCGGGCCACCCCGGCACCCCCGACCTCGGCTACGAGACCGCCGCCCGCGGGATCGTCCACGCCGACACCCTGCGCCGGGCGGGCGTGGACTGTACGGAAGCCGAACCCGTCGCGGGCGACTGGCTGGTGGCCGCCGCCGAACGGTCCCGTATCGCCGCCGCCGTCACCGAGGCCACCGCCGACGGGGAGCCCGCCGACGCGGGCGCCCTGACCCGGCTGCTCGGCCTGCCCGACCGGGCCCTGCTGAAACCCCTGCTGCCGAAGGGGCGGGTGGTGCGCGCCGGGCGGGTGGTGGCCGCCGACCGCGCCGACCCGCTCCCGGCGGCGGCCCGCCGGCTCGTGGAGTCGCTGGAATCCGGCCTCGGGAACGGGGAGTTCCGCGCGCCGACACCCGCCGAGCTGATCGCGCTCGGCGTCGGCCGGCGCGATCTGGCACTCGCCGTCCAGACCGGGCGGCTGGTCAGGCTCTCCGAGACGGTGCACGTCGCGGTGGGTGTACCCGAAGCCGCGGCCCGCGCCCTCGCGCCGCTGGCCGGGCGGCCGTTCACGGTCTCCGAGGCCCGGATCAGGTGGAACGTACCCCGCCGTATTGCCCTCCCTCTTATCGAGCACCTCGACCGCGCCGGAATCACCCGGCGCGGCACGGACGACCTGCGCACCCTGCGCCCCACAAGGGAGAAACGCACGTGAACGGCTTGAGGATGACCCAGTACGGGCGGGGCGGCGGCTGTGCCTGCAAGATCCCGCCCGGCGAACTGGAGACCTTACTCAGCGGACTGACCGACGCGGCGGGACCCGCCGGTTCCACCGGACCCACGACCCCGCCCGGCGCCACGCTCCCCGGCTCTCCGCCCACCGGCCCGACACCCTCCGTCGCCGCACCCTCCGCCACCGCCCCGCTCCTCGTCGGCCCCGAGCACGGCGACGACGCGGCCGTCGTCCTCGTCGGCCCGTCCCTCGCGGTCATCTCCACCGCCGACTTCTTCACCCCCGTCGTCGACGACCCGTACACCTGGGGCCGGATCGCCGCCACCAACGCGCTCTCCGACGTGTACGCGATGGGCGGTACGCCCGTCATGGCGATCAACCTCCTGGCCTGGCCGCGCGAGACGCTGCCGCTGGAGATCGCGCGCGAGGTGCTGCGCGGCGGCCTCGACGCGGCCCGCTCCGCGGGCTGCCCCGTCGCGGGCGGCCACAGCGTCGACGCCGCCGAGCCCCTGTACGGCATGTCGGTGACCGGCACCGCCGACCCCGAGCGGCTGATCACCGTGGACCGGGCCGAGCCCGGGACGCCCCTGACCCTGACCAAACCCCTGGGCGTCGGAGTCCTCAACACCCTGCACAAGAAGACCGGTGAGGTCTTCCCCGAGGCGGTGGAGGTGATGACGACCCTCAACCGGGACGCCTCCGCCGCGGCCGTCGCCGCCGGGGTCCGCGCCGGTACGGACGTCACCGGCTTCGGACTCCTCGGCCACGCGCACCGGATGGCCCGCGCCTCCGGGGTCACCGTCGCGATCGACACGGCGCGGGTACCGGTACTCGACGCGGCCCGGCGGGCGGCCGCCGCCGGCCACGTCAGCGGCGGCAGCCGCCGCAACCTCGCCTGGGTGGCGCCCCACGCCGACGTGGGCGCGGCGGACGAGGAGACGACACTGCTGCTGGCGGACGCACAGACCTCAGGCGGACTACTTCTGGCCGGAGAGCTGTCAGGTCATCCCGTCATCGGAGAAGTCCTCCCCTATGAGGGCAGCACCGTGCTGCTCCGCTGAAGCCGGACCCACGTGTCATCCGACCAACGACGAATCGGGGTTCCACCATGCAGAGAGCCGGTGCCATCGAACCGGGGCTCCTCGACCAGAGCCGCGGTTGGCCGGCCGTCACCGACGGGCCGCCGACCGCGGGGGTGACCCCGGGTCGTGCGGGACCCGGTCACAGGGCCCCGCACGACCCGGGTTATCCCCACGCCGTGCCGGGCGTACGGGGATCCGCGCCCGCGCCCTACGAAGCGGGCGCGCTCCACCGGCCGCCCACCCTGCCCGCGGCCGAGCGCCATACCGTGCACACCCCCGCGTACGCGCCGGCGCCGGACACCGCGGGCGGCGAGTCGGCGGACTCCACCGACTCCACCTCAGGCTCCGCCGACTCCGCCACCGACTCCACCTCCGACTCCGTGGGCGATCCGGAGTGCGGCGGGGGTACGGCGCACAGCGTCGGCATCCTCGGCCCCGTGGTCCTCGTCGGCCCCGACGGAGCGACCGCGCCCTCGGGATCCGTGGTCCGCGCCCTGCTCGGCAGTCTGGCGCTGGCCCACCCGCTCCCGGTGAACGCCGACACCTTCGCCACCCGCCTCTGGCCCGACCGGACACCCGCCCAGGCCCGGCAGTGTCTGCACACCGGCGCGCACCGGCTGCGCTCCTGGCTCCAGAACGCCACCGACGGCGGTCTCGGGGTCGTCACCCAGCCATCGGGTTACGCCCTGCACGGCGGCGAGATGCCCACCGACCTCGCCCGCTTCCGGCACGCCGCCGAACGGGCCCGGCGGATCGCGGACCCGCTGCGCAGGCTGCACCACCTCCAGCGGGCCCACGCCCTGTGGCGCGGCCGGCTGCTGGAGGGCATTCCGCCCGAATGCGTCGACCACCAGGCCCAGCAGTCCCTGATGCTGGAGCACACGGGCCATCTACAGGACCTGGCCAGGGCGGCGCTGGAGGCGCGGCTGCCGAGGGAGGCCATCGTCGCGGCGCGCCGGGCCTGCGAGGAGGACCACTTCAACGAGTCGTCGCACGCGCTGCTCATGGACGCGCTGACGGCGGCGGGGATGCGGGTCGCGGCGCTCGACGTCTACGAGCACATGCGCAACCGGCTCAACCGGTCCTTGGGGATCGCGCCGGGGGAGATCCTCAAGCAGGCCAGGGGGCGGGTGATCGGCCGGTGACGACCGTCACGTCACCGGCCGGGACCCCGCCCGCCGCATCCGAGGTCCCGGCCGCGTTCCCGTCGTACGGGCGCGATGCCGACGGGACCGCGGCGCGCTGACCGCGGCGCGGAGTTCCCGGAGGAGGACGGCCGGCCCACGGGGGACCGGCCGCCGGGAACACCCCGCGCCGCCGGGAACACCCCGCGTGGCCGGGTAGACCCGCGCCGACGCGCGCACCCCTTGCTTGACAGACATTCCAACTCTGGAAAGTCTGTCCATCATGATCGCTCCGACCTATCGCGACGAACGCTCGGGCCGCACCTACCCCCTGACCGATCCGCGCCGCTGGCGCGGCGACGACGGCGCACCGCTGTCGGTCGGCGCTTCGCCGGGCCTCGCGCCCGTCGACGTGGACACCGCCCGCCGGTCCCTGTGGCGCTACCGCGCCGCGTTCCCCGTCCCCCTGGCCCCGGTCACCCTGGGCGAGGGGTGCACCCCGCTGCTGGACGGCGAGTGGGAGGGCGTACCGGTCTCCTTCAAACCCGAGTGGTTCAACCCCACGGGCAGCTTCAAGGACCGCGGCACGAGTCTGATGATCTCCTTCCTCGCCCACCACGGCGCGACCGAGGTCGTCGAGGACAGCTCGGGCAACGGCGGCGCGTCCGTCGCCGCCTACTGCGCCGCCGCGGGCATCCGGGCCAGGATCCTCGTACCCGAACACACCTCGCCCGCCAAGGTCCTCCAGGCCCGCGGGTACGGGGCCGAGGTCGAGGAGATCCCCGGCGACCGAGAGGCCACCGCGGCGGAGGCGCTGCGCCGCGCCGACGCGGGAGCGTTCTACGCCGGCCACAACTGGCACCCCTTCTTCCTCCAGGGCGTCAAGACCCTGGCCTACGAGATCTGGGAGGACCTGGGCTTCCGCGCCCCGGACAACGTGGTCACCGTCGCGGGCGCGGGCAGTACCGTGCTCGGCTGCGCCCTCGGCTTCGGCGAACTCCTCGCCGCGGGCCGGATCGACCGCCTGCCCCGGCTGCTGGTCGCCCAGCCCGCCAACTGCGCCCCGCTGTACGCGGCGTTCCGCGCCGGGTCCACGGAGGAGGTCCCCGTCGACACGGCCCCGACGATCGCCGAGGGCACCGCGATCCGCCACCCGGTCCGGCTCCCGGAGGTCCTGCGCGCCATCCGTGAAAGCGGCGGCGACCTGGTCGCGATCCCGGAGCCCGCCATCGGGGACGCCGTACGCGGACTCGCCCGCAAGGGCCTGTACGCCGAACCCACCAGCGCCGGAGCCGCGGCGGCCGTTACCGCCTTCGCCCGCCGCGGACTGATCGAGCCCGGTCAGCGGACGGTCGTCGTCCTCACCGGCTCGGGCCTCAAGGCGAACGCCGCGATGGCGGGAATCATCGGATGACGCGCCCCGGAACCACCGCCGGAACGCCTGCCGATCGGGGCACCGCTGACGATCATCTGATCCGCGAGGCCGAGAAGATCGCCACCGCCGTCGGGCGGATGCTCCCCGGCCTGTGCGAAGTGGTCCTGCACGATCTGCGCGACCCGGCCCACGCGGTCCGTACCGTCGAGAACCCCCTCTCCGGCCGCGCCCCCGGCGACCCGGCCACCGAACTCGGCCTGGCCCGCCTGAAGGACCCCGGCTTCCCGGACGTCGTCCAGAACTATCCGGGCCGGCTCCCGGACGGCCGCCCACTGAAGAGCACCTCCATCGGTATCCGCAACGCCGAAGGCGACTATGTCGCGGCGCTCTGCCTCAACCTCGACGTCTCCGTCCTCGACCGCGTCACCACGGCCCTCACCCGGCTCACCGCCACCACCTCCGAGTCCCCGGTCCCCGAAACGCTCGCCCCCCGTACCCTCGACACCCTCCGCGCGGCGGCCGAACGCCACGCGGCGGACCACGGACTCACCCCCCGCGAACTCCCCCCACCGGCCCGCAGGGACCTGGTCCGCGCCCTGCGCACGGACGGCTACCTCGACCTCAAACACGCCACATCGACCCTGGCGACCCTGCTCGGTGTCTCCCGCTCCACGATCTACAACTACCTCGAAACCCCCGAACCGCCCCCACGCCGCGAGGCGTAGGGGCACGAGGGCCACCCCGTCGCGGGGAACCACCACCCCGGAACCCGGCACCCCGCGCCCGCCGCCGCATCACCGCGCCTCCCGTCCGCGCCCTACTCCCCTCCGGGGCCGGGCTCCGCGAGCGCGGCCCCCAGCCGGCGTACGCCCTCCACCAGTTCGGCGGTGTCGGCCGTGGCGGCGAACCCGATCCGCAGGTGGGCCGCCGGTGGCTCGGTGGCGAAGTACCGGCCGCCCGCGCTCACGGCGACACCGCGACGCCGGGCGGCGCTCGTCAGCACGGTGTCGTCCACGCCGGACGGCAGCCGGACCCACAGGTGCAGTCCGCCCGCGGGCGGCCCGGCCGGGACCGCGCCCGGTATCTCCCGGGCGACCGCGGCGGCCAGCACGGCGCACCGCTCCCCGAGCGCCGCGCCGAGAGACCGGACGTGCCGGTCCCAGGCCGGGGAGCTGAGCACCTCCAGCGCGGCCTCCTGGAGCGGGCGGGTGACGAAGAAGTCGTCCACCAGACGCACCGCCCGCATCCGCTCCATCACCGGCCCGCGGGCCACCAGCGCCCCGATGCGCAGACTCGGCGCCGCGGGCTTGGTGAGCGATGTGACATGGACGACCGTGCCGTCGTGGTCGTCGGCCACCAAGGGGCGCGGCACCGGCCCGCCGTGCCCCAGATGCCGCGCGAAATCGTCCTCGATCACGAACGCGCCCGAGGCGCGCGCCACATCGAGGACCTGGCGGCGCCGCTCGGGCGCCAGTACGGTGCCGGTCGGATTCTGGTACGTCGGCTGGCAGTACAGCAGCCGAGCGCCGGTCATCGCGAACGCGTCGGCCAGCAGATCGGGCCGCACCCCTTCGGCATCGAGCGGCACCGGCACCGGCCGCAACCCCGCGGCGCGGGCCGCGGCCAGCGCCCGGGGATAGCTGGGCGACTCCACCAGGACCGGGCTGCCGGGCCCGGCGACGGCCCGGAACACGATCGACAGCGCGCTCTGCCCGCCCGCGGTGACCAGTACGTCCTCCGGCGCCACACCGCCGCCGATGAACCCGCTGAACACGGTACGCAGCGCCATCAGCCCACCGGCCGGGGCACGGTCCCAGGCGTCCGGACGGCGCGCCGCCCGCGCCAGCGCCGCGCTCAGGATCCGGGTGGGCTGGAGCGAACGATGCGTATAGCCGCCGTCCATGGAGATCGTTCCGGCCGGTGGCGGTCCGAGCGGGTCGGCGATCAAGCGGGTGTCGACGGCGCGGTCGGTGAGCGCGACCGTCTGCCACGCCGTATCGGGGGCGGCGCCGACGGCCTCGCCGCGGCGCCGGGCCCGTTCCGCCACATACGTCCCGCTGCCCGGCCGGGTCACCACCGCGCCCTCGGCGGCCAGCGCCGCGATGGCCCGCGCCACGGTCGCGGGGCCGACCCGGTACTCCTTGATCAGCTCCCGGCTGCTCGGCAGCCGGTCGCCGGGTGAGAGCCGGGAGAGCAGCGTACGAAGGCTGTCGGCCAACTCCCCAGAAGTGCTACCGTTGTTCATGAGTGATAACGGTAGCGCTTCTGTCCCTGGTCGGGAAGCACTTCAGCTGGACGTCGCCGCTCTGCGGTCCGACACTCCCGGGTGCCGGCAGGTCATCCACTTCAACAACGCGGGCTGCGGTCTGCTCGCGGCACCGGTCCTCGACGCGATGGTCGGCCATCTGAACTTCGAAGCCCGGATCGGCGGTTACGAGGCCTCGGCCGCCCGGGCCGCCGACGTGCGCGGCTTCTACACGGAGATCGCCGCCCTCATCAACACCGCGCCCGACAACATCGCCTTCGCGGGCAGCGCCACACACGCCTATGCCAACGCCCTGTCGTCGATCCCGTTCGAGTCCGGCGACACCATCCTCACCACCCGCGACGACTTCGTCTCCAACCAGATCGCCTTCCTGTCCCTGCGCAAGCGTTTCGGCGTACGTATCGTCCACGCGCCGGACACCCCCGAAGGCGGGGTCGACGTGGCGGCGATGGCCGCGCTGATGCGCACCCACCGCCCGCGTCTGGTGTCCGCCACCCATGTCCCCACCAACTCGGGCCTGGTCTCCCCGGTCGCCGAGATCGGCCGCCACTGCCGCGAGCTGGACCTGCTGTACCTGGTCGACGCCTGCCAGTCGGTGGGGCAGTTCGTCATCGACGTGGAGGAGATCGGCTGCGACCTCCTCACCGCCACCTGCCGCAAATTCCTCCGCGGCCCGCGCGGCTCCGGCTTCCTGTACGTCTCCGACCGCGTCCTGCGCGCCGGCTACGAGCCGCTCTTCATCGATATGCACGGCGCCCGCTGGACCGAACCGGGCGGCTACGAGCCCGTGGCGACGGCGGCCCGGTTCGAGGAGTGGGAGTTCCCCTACGCCACGGTCCTCGGCAGCGCCGCCGCGACCCGCTACGCCCGCGAGGTCGGCATCGAGGCCATCGCCCGCCGCACCCCGTCCCTCGCGGCCCGCCTCCGCGACCGGCTCCGCCCCGTCCCCGGCCTCCGCCTCCTCGACCGCGGCCCGCGCCTCGCCGCCCTCGTCACCTTCGCCGTCGAGGGATGGCAGCCCGAGCCGTTCAAGGCGGCCGTGGACGCCCGCGGCATCAACTCGGCACTCAGTTTCCGCGAGTACGCCCAGTTCGACTTCGGCCACAAGGGCGTCGACTGGTGTCTGCGGCTGTCCCCGCACTACTACAACACCGAGGAGGAGGTCGACCACGTCGCCGATGCGATCACGGACCTCACCACCCGCGGCCGCCCCTGACCACCCCCCACCCCCACCCCCCGGACCCCCGAACCCCCACTGACACCAACGGCCCCGGACGAGAAGCCCGGGGCCGTTCGAACCCCCCGTGGTGAGAAGCCGCCCGAGGCAAGAGTGCCCCCGGCAACTCCTGCCGCGCGTCCACGGACACGGCCCCGGCAGACTGCGCCCGGGCCGAACTCCGGAGCCGTACGCCCTACCCGTCCCTCCGCTCGGCGAACGGGTCCGGACGGGGCCGAACCCGACTTATGAGCCGGGGCAGGTTATTGCAAGGGTCCTGCAAGGAAACCGAGACGTTTGCCGGGAAGACCCCTGCCGACTGGATGAGACACCGAAGAGCGATGGGGGATCGTGTGTCTGTCATGACGACGAAGTCGGCGCTGCTCGAGCAAGGGCACTGGCTGACAGTACGGGACTGCAAGAGGGTGTTGATCGTCGCGCACACCGTCACGTTCGCGCAACGGCTGCGGGAAGTGTTCGACCTGCTGGCAGCGGATCTCCGTCTTCAGCTGGTCTTCACGGCTCCGCCGCACGCGTTCGGCGCAGGAGTGACGGCGTTCCTCGAAGGGCTCGGCATCACCACCGTGCCCTGGGAGGACGCGTTGTGTACGGAATTCGACCTCGCGGTGGTCGCCGGCTCCCGCGGGACGCACAAGTTACAGGCCCCGGTCGTGCGGATCTCGCACGGAGCGGGCCACATCAAGCTGATGACCGACACCTCGTCGCTGGCCCCGGGGGAACCGCGTCCGCCGGGAATGCTGAGCCGTCGGCACCTGCTGCACGAAGGACAGGTCGTTCCGGCGGCCATCGTGTACGGCCACGCACGGGATGTCGAGGAACTGGCCCTCTTCTGCCCGGAGGCACTCTCCGTCGCCGAGGTGGTCGGTGACCCGTGCGTCGACCGGATCACGGCGGGTATGACCAGGCGCGACCACTACCGCCGTGCGCTCGGTATAGAGCCCGGAGAGCGACTCCTCGTGGTGACCTCCACCTGGGGCCCGACCTCGACCTTCGGGCGCCTCGACGCGCTGCTGCCGCACTTGCTCGGGCAGCTGCCCGGACCGGGCTACCGGGTCGCGATGCTGTTGCATCCGAACGTATACGCCGGGCACGGAACATGGCAGGTGCGTAGCTGGCTGGCCGCCTGCCGCGGCCGGGGAATCGCGGTGGTGCCACCCACGGCCGACTGGCAGGCGCCCCTCATCGCGGCGGACTGGATCATCGGTGATCACGGGTCGCTCACCTCGTACGGCACGCTCACCGCTGCCGCGATCCTGCTCACGGCCGGTCCGCGCCGGGAAGTATCCGCATCGTCCCCGGCCGCGATGCTCGCCGCCGCCGCACCCGTGATCTCCCCGGGGTACGAGTTGACCGGACAACTGGAATACGCGGCCCGATTGCATCAGCCGGGACAGTACGCTCAAGTGGCCGCCCTGCTCTCCTCGGTGCCGGGCGAGTTCCATCAACGGATGCGGTCGGTGCTCTACCGCGTACTCGGTCTGGGAGAACCCGCCTGCCCGCCGGACGTCGCTCCGCCTCCGCTCCCGCCTCCGCTGCGGCGGTGGGAGATTCCCGCCGACAGCGGAGTCCCGCTATGAGTAACCGATCACCGGCCCGGGGCCCGAACGCCCCGGCGCCCCGCGTCTCGCCCGTCATCCGGATACCGGCGCCACGAGGCGAGCCGGACACCGCATGGGCCATGGTGTGCTTCCACGCCACCAAGACCGCCGACGGCCCTGGTGGTCACGACGACCGACGGGTGGAACTCGCCTGGCGCTCCGATACGGGGCACGGGCAGGCACTCGTGCGTATCTCCGCACTCGCCCGCGCCGGAAGGGGCCACGGGTACGCACAGGCCCGGCCGTGTGCGTATGTGCCCGGCGGGCTGCCGTGCGACCTGCATCTACGGACGACTCCGGACGGCTCCGAAGATCCGGTTCTCCTGGAGCAGGCCGATGTGCTCGTGGGGCGGATCCCGCTGTCGCCGCCGGCGGCCCGCCGACGTGCGCGGGACCTCCTGGAGCGGCACCCGGGGTGTCTTGTCGCCGTCGTGCCCGATCTGAACGCCGGATGTGTCGTCGGCCTGAGAGACGGCTCGGGCGGGGTGCGTTACCTCTGGCCGGAACCCTGCGCGTCCGGCGACTATGTCCCACCCCGGATCCTCGGGTCGGTCCTGCATGCCTGGATCGCGGCCGGCGAGTCGCCCCACACCCTGCGTTCCGTCCGTCCGGAACCACGGCGCTGATCGGTTCAGCAACCACCGGGCCACCGGCTGCGGCACCCATCACAGCTGCCGCAGCCGGTCGTCCAGGCGCTCCGCGTCCTCCGGACTGAGCCGCCGGAGGATGTCACGGGCCGCTCCGTAGAGCCGAGCGGCATCCACCAAGTCGCCGCCGGACTGTGCGACCTGGCCGAGCCACTCCAGGCAACGCGCCTCCCAGTGCTCCGACCGGCCGCTACCGGAGCGGAAGTGATTCAGCGCATCCTGTAATCGTCGGACCGCCGCGTCGAAGTCACCCCGGCGCTTCAGCGCCCGGCCCAGCAACGCATGTGCACGTGCTGCCTCGTAGCCCTCGTCGAGCGCTGCCAGCTCGTTCGCGGAATCCTGCAAGTGGGAGACGGCCGCGTCGAGGTCACCGCTCGCCAGGGCGGTCTCACCGAGACGACGCCGGGAGAGGGCGGCACCGCGGTGGTAACCGATCGACTCGCGAAGCCGCAGGGCCTGCTCGAAGTGGGTGCGCGCCTCGTCCAGCCGCTCGGCCAACAGGTTGATGTGTCCGAGCCCGTTGAACGCCTGCGACTGTTGCCTGACATCCCCGTCGGCCGTCGCCAGCTCCAGTGCCTGCCGGTACCAGTCGGCGGCCTCGTCATAGCAGCCGGCGTTGCGCAGACCGATCGCGCCCGAGGTGAGCATACGGCTCAGACCGGGCCCCGATCCGTCGGCCTGTGCGGCCGCGCGGCCGAGACGGTGGGCCTCGATCCACATCTCGGTGGGCCGCAAACGCAGGAACAGCGGCCACATAAGATCGGTCAGTCGCCAGCACGAGTTGTGCCAGCCGGCCTTGGCGCAGTGCCGCACCGCACCGATCAGCGCTTTGCGATGTGTGTCGAGCCACTCCAGCGCTGCCTCGGGACTTCGGAGAGGGGCGGGGGGAACGTGCCCGATGCCGGCGTCATGACCGGCCAGCCGATGACTCGGGGTGAGAAGGAGTTCGGCCGAGGCCGCGGTGGACAGGCACCAGCCGACGAAGCGACGCATGGTCTGCTCCCGCTCGTGCGGCTCGTCCGACTTCTCGCCGAGTCGACGGGCGTGCGGTTGGACGAGGTCGTGAAAGCGATAGGTGCTCGGTGCGGTCTCCACCAGCAGATTCGCCTCCACCAGCGCGTGGACGGCGAGGTCGGCTGCGTCATCTCCCTCGGACTCACGTTCCTCGGATGTGGCAATCGCGGTCAGCATCGCCAGATCATGCCGATCCGTGGGGAGAAGACCCATCCTGCGGTAGAGCCGCGCGCTGGATTCGGGCAGCAGCTCGTACGACAGGTCCAGTGCCGTACGCATCACCGCCACACCGTCGACTCGGAGGGCGTCCAGCACCCCCCGACCCCGGGAGAGGCTGTCGGCCAAGGCCGACACGGAACGGTGCGGACGCACGGCGAGCTGCGCCGATGCCAGGGCAACGGCCAACGGCAGGCGTCCGCAGAGACGAACCACTTCCCGGGCCGCGGCCGGCTCTTCGGACACCCGCGTCCCGCCCCCGACGGCCAGGAGTTCTACGGCGGATTCCGCCGGAAGCCCGTCCAGGCGGTGGACTGCAGCCCCGTCGACCTGCAATCCCGTGAGGTGGCTTCTGCTGGTGACCATGGTGAGGCCGGTGGGTGCGGTGAGAAGAAGGGGGCGTACCTGGGCAGCCGTGAAGGCACTGTCCAGGAGGACGACGAGGCGTAGCTTCGCCGTCATGGAGCGCCACAGGGCGCTCCGTTGTGCGACTCCGACCGGTACGGCAGGTGCTCCCAGCGCGATCAGGAAGGCCTCCAGGACCGTGGCGGGGGAGGCCGGTCCCGCTTCCCCCGCCGCGTCGGGTCCACCCAGGTCGGCGTAGAGCTGGCCGTCGGGGAAGAGGCCTTCGCGTTCGACCAGCCATTGAGTGGCGAAGGTGGTCTTCCCGACCCCTGGTGGACCGCTCACCACCAGCACCTGCGGTGCGTGGGGCGAGCGCCGGGCCCGCAGCGTGTCCAAGGCCTGCCGGTCCGATTCGCGGTCGAGGAAACGGGCCGGAACCGGGGGCAGCTGCCGGGGTATCGGCATCGTTGTCCGGGCCGCCGCGGCAGTCGAGTGGAAGTGGAGGCCCCCGTGAATGTCCCGCGCCTGAACGCTCGGTCCGTGCAGGACGGAATTCCCACCGATGGCGTTGCTGGTGCCGTCGGACGGCGGGGCGGCTGCCGGGGGTAACGGGGGCGGTGCGTGCAGGACCAGCCAGTCCCTGAGAGCAGTTCGCGTCGCCGTGTCCTGCCGGGCCAGCCGAACCAGCGCTTCGGCTAGTTCACGCCAATCCGCCGCGACCGCCGTCTGTGCCGTCCGGTCCAAAGACGCATACAGCCGGCGGACTGCCGGATCGACGAGGGCGGCGGCTACCACGATCTGTTCCAGGCCGTGCCGTGCGGAAGACTCCGAGGCCGAGCCACGGACGCCCATGGTCGACAGTGCCGCGACCAACTGGTCCGAAGAAGGAACTTGCATGCACGTAACTCCTATCTATGCAGCGGGAGTTACTGCCTTTCGAAGGCAGTATGCCAGTGGAATAGTCGCGCATGAGCCAACATCCCGCGCCCCGTGCTTCCATGTGGACGGGGGTGCCTTGGACATGACACTCTCAATTACTTGAAATTTCAGCAGGCCCTACCGGCGGGGGGAGGCGCTGGTGGAGTTCGAGATTCGACTGTCGGGTTCGGTCGGCATATGGACAGCGCAGTGCCGAAACGATCTCGGATCGGCCAAAACACGAGTGGCCCTGGCGGCCCTGGCGTGGGACGCGGGCCGCACGGTGGGCGTGGATACGCTGATTCATCGCATCTGGGACGAGCATCCGCCCGGCAAGGCCCGAGTGGCCTTGCGTGTCCACATCTCGCGGATCCGTAACGCTCTGCGAATGATCACAGAAGATGCTCCTGCGATCATCAGTCGCACGAATTCGTATGTGATGCAGATCGATCCGGAACGCATTGATCTCCGCTGCTATATCAGCTCTGTGGAGCAGGCACGTTCCTTCAGGGACAGCGGCGACAAGGGCGAGGCTCTGAATCTGTTGGACCGAGCCGAAGCCCACTGGTACGGCGAGCCGATGGCGGGAATGGTGGGTTCCTGGGTCGAACATCTGCGCTCCGTCGTAGGTGAAAGCAATCTCGTTGCTGCCAGGACGCGTGCCGAAATCCTCCTCGCGGACGGTAAGTTCGCCGACGCCGTGCCGGTACTGCTGCCCGTGGCGGGCGCACGGCCGGCCGATGAGGGCCTGGCGGAGCTGCTGGCTGTCGCGTTCTACGGCGCCGACCGCACCGCCGAGGCGACCAAACTGCTCCAGCGGACACGGCAGCGGGTGGTGCGTGACATCGGGCTGGACGCCGGGCGGGGGCTGCACCGGGTCCAGCAGGGAATCCTGGCGGGATTGCCGGCTGTCTCCCTGCTCCGGCGCGCCGGTTCCGGCGTGACGCCGCTCACCGGCCCCACGATTCCGCATGCTCCGGACAATCTGCCGCGTGATGTGCCGTGGGTAGGGCGGCGCGAAGAGCTTCGGAGGCTTACCGCGGCGCTGTGCGAGGCGGGAGGAGCGGCTGCCGTCGTCACCGTGGAGGCGATCGACGGCATGGGCGGTGTCGGCAAGACGGCGCTCGCCGTACATACGGCGCATCGGTTGCGGGATCGGTTTCCGGATGGGTGCGTCTACCTCCACCTGGGGGGACGGGCCCCGGGGCCGTCGGCTCCGGCTTCCACCCGAGCGTTGACCGAACTGCTGCGGTTGATCGGACTCGACTCGAAGGAAATGCCGAACAGTATCGACGAGCTGACCGCCTTGTGGCGATCCATGGCACGGGAGCGCCGCATGCTCGTCATCCTCGACGACGCGGCCACATCCGAGCATGTGCTCCCGCTCCTGCCCGGCGCCTCACCGACAGTCGTCGTCGTGACCAGTCGCAGGAGGCTCTCCGGTTTGCCAGGAGTGCGCCCTTTCTTCCTCGATGTCCTGCCACCCGAGGACGCGGCGGAACTGTTCGTCCAGCGGCTCGGCCGGCGCCCCGGCACCGACCCGGCCGAGGTCACCGAGATCATCCGCATCTGCAACCATCTTCCCCTGGCCATAGAGATCGCTGCGAGCAGGCTGCTCGCCCGGCCCTCATGGACCACGCTCGACCTGCTGCGGCAGCTGCGGACCGGAAGCGGTCGGCTCGCACAACTCCACGACGGCGAACGGACGATGACACATGTCTTCGCCCTGTCGTATCGGGCGCTCACCGCCGAGCAGCAACTCGTCTTCCGGCGCGCGGGTCTGCATTTCGGGGTGGAATTTGGACCTACGGCCATTGCCGCACTCGCCGGTTGCACCGTGGAGGCGGCCGAGCGCCTACTCGAAGAGCTTCTGTCGCACCGACTCGTATCCGAACCCGCGCCGCACCGCTTCACGATGCACGATCTCCTGCGTGACTATGCCCGCGCGCTCGCGACATCCGGTGACCCCGACACGGAGGGCGATGCCCGTCGAGCCGTGGAGAGCTTGGTGAACCACTACGTACGCACGGCGGACCGTGCCGACCGTCTCGCCTATCCGTTCCGTTCGCGCATGGACCTCGATCCCGCGCCGGGTCAGGGACCGCCGGTACCGGAGATGAACGATGCACAAGAGGCCGAGCAATGGCTGATCGCCGAAGGCGCCAATCTTCTGGAGGCGTTGGACTGGCTCTCCGCCCACGGCACGGAACGCCAACTGGCCATGGCGGTGCACGCACTGGCCGGCTTCCTCGACATGGAAGTTCCCCTCGACGCCGCGGAGTCCCTGCTGCTACGAGCGGTCGCCCACTGGAACACCACGAGCGGCGAAACCTCGAAGGCCCGAGCCCTGCTCGACCTGGGCGCCGTGCAGACGCACGGCTCCCGCTACGCCGCAGCGACCGCGACCGTGCAGGCTGCCCAAGGCATCGCCCGCTCCTTGAACGACCCGGATCTGGAGAGCGAGTGCATTCAGCAGTTGTCCGTGCTGCTGTGGCAGACCGGCCAGTATGCGGTTGCGTATGCGACCCAGAAGCACTTGCTGGATTACTTGAAGTCAACGGGAGATGTGCTTCGAATAGCACGTAGTCAGAACATGCTGGGGATACTCAACTTGCACCTGGGGCAGAATCAGGAGGCGCTCGACTGCTTTACCTCCGCCTTGCTTGATTTTACCGGAATCGGGGATCGGCGGGGAAGGTACAGTGCGTTGAACAATTTGGGAAAGGTGTTTCAGAAGATCGGAGATCAGGCGGCTGCCCATAAATACTACAAGGATGCGATGGAGGTGGCTCAGGGCATGGGGAACAGGCGCGACTGGGCCATGCTCCGTATTAATTTCGCAAGCGTTTTGGAGGCAATGGGGAGAGTTGAGGAAGCACTCGACTGGTATGAATTAGTGCTTCCCGTCCTCCGCGAGGTGGGGGATCGGCGGGGTGAGGCCATCGCTCTCAACGGCCTCGGCAGGGTGTGTCGTACGGCAGGCCGGATCGAGGAGGCGCTGGGGCGTCATGTCGCGGCGCTCTCGGTGATCCGCAGGATCCAAGCTCTGGGCGACGAGTGCGACATTCTTTTCGATTTGGCCCTGACCGAGCGGGAAACGGGACGGATCTCCGTGGCGCTGGGGCATCTGGAGGAAAGTCTGTCTCTCAGCCGGACCATCGGGGCGCCGGCCGAGGAAGCCCGTGCCGAGAGCGTACTGGCCGAAATTCGTGCAGAATTCAACAGCCTGCTGCAGTAGGCGGCGTGCGGCGCGGCAGGGTGTTCGAGCTTGCGTACGAATATGATGCGCCCCGACTGTGGCACTTGCTTGATGCAGTTAAATATCCGCGAGGGCTAGGATCGCCTCTGGTGGATCAAGCAAGCGATTATCGGATACATTGACGAGACCTTCCGGCGATGTCGCTGCGGGGACTTCTGCGGGAGTACAACTATTCCTTCTAGTACGTTCAATTGGAACCTGATGAACAGTGCAAAGTACGCGATAGCTGTGGCCTTGCTCTCCTGTATCGCGTATGTGGTAGGTAGTGGTATTTACCCGACCTATCCCGGTTTGTAGCGCAACCTTGTCCGGTGCCGCACCGCCAGGGCGGCGATGCGGCACCGGGTGCGGCGTCTGTCCCGGGGCCTGGTGTGTGGTGTTTCGTTCGGCGCCCCGGGCGGACCGTGCGGGCGATTCGCCTATTCGCGGGTCGGGGACTCCGGAGCGGGTGTCATGGTGAAGGTGAGGCCGGAGAAGTCCCGGCCCTGAACCACCGGACCGTTCTGGATTCCGCC
Organism: Streptomyces sp. NPDC059248; assembly: GCF_042753905.1. Taxonomy (NCBI): domain Bacteria; kingdom Bacillati; phylum Actinomycetota; class Actinomycetes; order Kitasatosporales; family Streptomycetaceae; genus Streptomyces; species Streptomyces sp. NPDC059248. The sequence goes on from NZ_JBHYZV010000017.1 coordinate 62,820, forward strand.
CCTGATGCTGTTGTGGACCACGGCACCGGACTCCGACTCGGCCTGTAGTCGCCACTCCTCGAGAAGTACCCGGAACTCACCGTCCAACGCCGCCCGCACACCGAGGGCCGTGGCCAGGGCCTGGGCGCGCAGCGCATCGGTCGGGTTGTCCTCCAGTTCGGCGACTTCCCGTTCACCGGAGCTGATCTGAGGCGATCCGGCTCCGTCCGCCCCTGGGGCCGAGCCCCGCTGGAACGGGTGTCGTACGAGCGCGGTGAGTCCCTGCCACGCCTGGCGCCCGGCCTCGGTTCCCACTCCGCCGATCAGTGCGGCGAGGGTCGCGGCGGTGATCGGGTCCATTGCGGCTTCTCCCTCTGTCGACGTCGGATCCTTCTACTTTAGGACCGCCGCAGGGTGAGCCGGAGTGGCTCGGGCGTGTGTTGTAGGCCCGGGCCGGATAGTGCTGATCCTTGAGGGGAATTTCAGGAGATCAACTCTCCGTCCGCTCACGCAAACGGCCCCGGACTAGGAGCCCGAGGCCGAATGAAACGCCTCCCTGGGGGAGAAACCCCAGGTCAGCGGCTTGGTGCGTTGTGCCCCCGGCAGGATTCGAACCTGCGACACCCGCTTTAGGAGAGCGGTGCTCTATCCCCTGAGCTACGAAGGCGGGGTGGGACAAAAGCCCTGGTCAGTCGGGTAACCGTGGTCTGCCGTACGTCCTTGCGGTGCGCGGGCAGGCAGGGTGGTAGCCGATTGCCGGTGACAGCCTAGCGGATTGCTCGCGGGCGGGGCGCCCCCGAGCGGTCGGGGGCGGGGGATGCTCGGGGCAGGGGTGGGTTGACGGGGGTCGGGGGCGGATCTAGCGTCCCGTGGCGTGGGGGCCGGACGGGGCCCGTTCTGGTGAGGAGGGGCGGGGCGTGAGGCGGGAGCAGCTGGTGGCGCCGGGGGGTCCGTTCGAGGTGGAGCGGGGGGACGACGGGCGGCTGGGGTATGTGAACGCGCCGCGCACGCTCGTCGAGTTCGTCGAGGCCACCTGGGCGTACCGGGACCGGGTCTTTCTGGTCGGGCCGGATGTCACGTATACCTATGGCGCGTTCTTCGCCGCCGCGACGGCGCTCGCGCGGCGGCTCGTGGACGAGTACGGGATGCGGCCGGGGGAGCGGGCCGCCGTGGTGATGCGGAACCATCCCGAGTGGCAGATCGCCTTCTGGGCGGCGCAGTTCGCCGGTCTGGTGACGGTGCCCCTCAACGCCTGGTGGACGGCGGACGAGCTGACGGTCGCCCTGGACGACTGCACCCCGAGGGTGCTCCTCGTCGACGGGGAGCGGCTGCCCCGGGTGGCGGGCTGGGCGGGGCGGGTCGGGGCGCGGGTGGTGGTCTTCCGGGGCGGGGCTGTGGAGGGGGGCGAGCGGTACGAGGACTTTCCCGAGCCCGATCCGTACGGTGCCCCGCCCGTCGTGGAGATCCGGCCCGAGGACGATGCGACGATCCTCTACACCTCGGGCACCACGGGCCGCCCCCGGGGCGCCGTCGCCACCCAGCTCGCGCAGGCCGGGGCCGCGGTGCATCCCCGGTATCACGCGGCTGCGGCGGCCCTCGCGCGCGGATCCGTACCCGGGGCCGGGCCCGCGCCCGTCGCCCTGATGACGTACCCCTTCTTCCACGCGGCCGCCTTCACGCACGTCTACGCGACCATGGCCGTCGGCGGCACGCTCGTCCTGATGCGGGAGTGGGACGCAAAGACGGCGCTCGCGCTGATCGACCGCCATCGCGTCACCCATTTCTCCGGGGTGCCCGCCACGGCGCTGCGGCTGCTGGACGCCGCCGAGCGCGCCGGGCACCCGCTGGCGTCGCTGACGCACCTCTCCACCGGTGGCGCCGCGCCGCCGCCGGGGCTCGTGGCCCGGATCGCCGAGCGGTACGGGTCCCGGATCGAGCCGCGTACGGGATACGGGCTGACCGAGACCTGCGGTGGCGTACTGGCGCACTTCGGGGACGCCTACCGCGACGATCCCGCCGCCGCGGGGATTCCCGTGCCCGCGGTCGAGGTCCGTACCGACGAGCACGGCGAGCTGTGGCTGCGCGGCCAGTCGCTGGTCCGCGGCTACTGGCGGGACGCTGAGGCGACGGCCGCCGCGCTCACGCCCGACGGCTGGCTCAGGACCGGGGATCTCGCGGTGCTCGGCGACGACGGGCGGATCGCGATCGTGGACCGGATCAAGGACATCGTGATCCGCGGCGGCGAGAACGTGTACTGCGCGGAGGTGGAGGGCGTGCTCCACGGGCATCCCGCGGTCGCGGATGTCGCGGTCGTCGGCGTACCCCATCCCGAGCTGGGCGAGGAGGTCGCGGCCGTCGTACGGCTGCGGGACGGCGCGACGGTGGAGGGAGCGGAGCTGCGGCGGTACGTCGCGGACCGGCTCGCGGCCTTCAAGGTGCCGGCGTACGTGATCCGGGGCGACGTACCGCGGGGTGCGACGGGGAAGATCCTCAAGCGGGAGCTTCGGGAGTCACTGGTCGCCGCGCACGCCGCTCAGGGGCGGGTGACGCGGACCGTGTAGACCCCGCCGTCGTCCTCGGACACCACCGCGATCTCCACCCCCGTCTCCTTGTCCTTGAACCGCTCACCGGGCCTATAGGGCGCGTCCGACAGCTCAGCGTGCACATTGGGGCGCTTGGTGCAGCCGCCGCTGTCCGCGCGGCTGTCGGAGACCGTCACCGGACCCTGCCCGGTGTCCACATCGGCCTTCACGCGGTAGACGAGGACACCCGGACGGCATACGGCCTCGTCGTTGCCCTCCCGGGTGCGGACCTCGACGGCGTAGCCGGTCTCGGCGGAGACGGGCACGATCGCCAGCTTGGTGCCCCCGGCGACGGCGAGCGGGGTGAGCCGGTAATCGGTGGTGCCGGGCGCGGACGCGCAGTGGATCTGCTCGGAGTCCAGCCAGCCCAGCTTCCACTTGTGCCAGCCCAGGAGATCGTTGTTGGCCCCCCAGTCCTCGGACATGATGTCCCAGTGCCCGACGGTGCCGCCGCCGTCGGCGGTGTAGAGGTCCGGCAGGCCGAAGACATGGCCGTTCTCGTGCGGCAGGACCCGGAACCCGGTCTCGGCGTACGAACCCGAGCCGTCGTCCTGGCGGCTGTAGACGAAGGACGTGTTCGCCAGCGGTACGCCGTCGGCGACGGGCGCGTCGGGGTTGCCGGAGAACGTCACCGACAGCACGGTGTCCAGCGCCGAAGGGCCGGCGTTGGGCGTGACCAATATGTTGACCAGGTCGTACGCGCTGAAGTCGACCCGGTCGTCGGCGACCTCCACGACGTCCTCGACCAGGTCGCGGTAGGCCGGTTCGTACGGGGCGCCGCGCTCTATCCCGTACTCCGTGAACGGCCTCGGCATCCGCAGCCAGCCGGGTACCGGGGCCTCGGGGAGATAGCTGAGGCGGCCGTACGAACTGATCCGGAACCACTCCGCGGTCTGCGGGAAGAACTCTCCGAGGCGTTCCGCGGCCGTGCCCTCGCCCACCGCGTCCGGGAAGTCGATCATCAGATTGAGGGCGCGGACCTCGCCCGTGGAGGGGGAGAAGCCGGGCGGGGTCGGCATGCCCTCGGACATCTGGATGCCCAGACTCGCCGGGAGGCGGCAGGGGCCGAGGCCGGTCGCGTCGGGGGCGGCGGCGGGCCCCGCGGACGAGCCCCGGTCGGGCGACGACAGAGGGTCGCTCGCGGTGGTCAGGGCGGCGATCGCGAGGGCGAGGAAGGCCGCGATACCGCTGATCCTGCGGGTGCCGCCGGAGGTGCGACGCAGACCGGTACGGCCGCCGCGGCGGGCCGTGAAGCCGCCCGCGAGGGTGGGGGCCAGCAGGGAGTCCGTGGCCCGGACACGCTTCGGCGCCCGGGACGCCCAGCCGGTCTTCCGGCTGGATATCCGGCTGGTCGGGCGTATCCGGCGGCGCGGGGGGTGCATGCGATCAGCCTCCGGGCGGCCGTGGCGGGCCGCGCGCGGAGCGGGGCCGATCGGGTGGGGCCGACGGCGGGGCAGGGAATGTGACGCAGGTCACATTCGATCCGGGAAATAAGCGGGGAGCAGCTCCCCGTTTGCATGGGTGCCGCGCGAAACGGGGAGCGGCTCCCCGTTTCGAGTGGGACATGACAGACGAGGCGCGGACTCGTCGCGTTCGGACGCGACGAGGGCCGTACGGAAACGGGGGACGGAGGGAGTGGGCATCGTGAGCGCAGCAGCCGAGATCGTGGGCGAGGGTGCCGCCGGCACGGATACGGATACGGATGCGAATGCGTTCGCGGACATACGGAACGGCGGCGGCGGTGGTGGTGGTGGTGGCGGCGGTCGCGGTCGCGGTCGCGGTGGCAGTGCTGACGACGGGGCGGCCGACGCGGCCGTACGGGACGCCCACGCCGCCGTACAGATCGCCGGCCGGGCCGGCGGCCCCGGCGCCGTCTGTCCGCACGAGTCCGGCGCCGGCGCCCCGCGCGGCCGGACCCGGGCGGACGCCCTGCGGAACCGCGAGCGGATCGTCCGTACCGCCCGGGACATGTTCACGGCGTACGGAGCCGAGGTGTCGTTCGACGAGATCGCCAAGGGCGCCGGGGTCGGCAACGCCACGCTCTACCGCCACTTCCCCGACCGCGCGTCCCTGGTCCACGCGGTCGTCCTCGCCGTCCTCGACCGCGCCTGCCAACAGGCCGAACGGGCCTCCGCCGAGGAAGCCGACCCCTTCGACGCCGTACGGAGGTTCGTCCACCGGGCGGCAGACGAGCGGACCGGGGCCCTGTGCCCCATGATCAAGGAGACTTTCGACGGCGAACACCCGGATCTCGTGATCCGGCGCGGCCGTCTGGAGGCGACCGTGGCCGCCATGGTCGAACGGGCCCAGGCCGCGGGCCGGATGCGCCCGGACGTCGGCGCCGGGGATCTGATGATGGCCGTCGGCCTGCTCACCCGGCCGCTGCCGGGGGCGCGCTGCGGCAGCAACGAGTTGTACGTACACCGCTATCTCCAGCTCTTCCTGGACGGCGTGGAGGCACCCGCGCGTTCGGAACCGATCGGCACCCCCGTCACCTTGGAGGACCTGCGCAACCACCACTGACCCCGACCACCGCGCCGACCGGCTTCCGGAACGACCCCGGACCCGCCGCCGGAACGGACCGGCGACGCCCGACCGACCCCGGCAGGCCGACGCTCTGACCCCGTCGTGCCGACCGAACGCCCCCTACGGGGCTCCATGACCTCTTCGCACTCCTAGGTGGCTCCACGCATGTCGAGAACCGACCGCACACTTCCCGATACCGCCTTGGCGGACAGCGCCGGCCAGTCCGGCGTCCCCGGCGCCGACCCCGCGCGCTGGAGGGCCCTCACCTTCATCGCGCTCGCCCAGCTGATGGTGGTCCTCGACGCCACCATCGTGAACATCGCACTGCCCACCGCCCAGGAGGACCTGGGCATCTCCGACGGCAACCGCCAGTGGGTCATCACGGCCTACGCGCTCGCCTTCGGCGGACTCCTCCTCTTCGGCGGCCGGATAGCCGACCTGTGGGGCCGTCAACGGACCTTCATCGTCGGCCTCATCGGCTTCGCCGCGGCCTCCGCGCTCGGCGGCGCCGCGACCGGCGAGGCCATGATGCTCGGCGCCCGCGCCCTCCAGGGCGTCTTCGGCGCACTGCTCGCGCCCGCCGCGCTGTCGCTGCTCGCCGTGATGTTCACCGACGCCAAGGAGCGCGCCAAGGCGTTTGGTATCTACGGTGCGATCGCCGGTGGCGGTGGCGCCGTCGGTCTGATCCTCGGTGGCTTCCTCACCGAATACCTCAACTGGCGCTGGACGTTCTACGTCAACATCCCGTTCGCGATCGTCGCGGCGGTCGGCGCCTACCTGGTGATCCGGGAGCCCGCGAGCGCCCGTAACCGCTCGACGCTCGACATCCCCGGCGTCGTCCTCTCCACCCTCGGTCTGGTCGCGCTGGTGTACGGCTTCGCCCGCGCCGAGCACTCCGGCTGGACGGACGCCCTCACCATCGGCATGTTCGTGGCGTCCGTCGTCCTGCTGGGCGCCTTCGTGGCCGTCGAGTCCAAGGTGAAGGCGCCGCTGCTGCCGCTGCGGGTGCTCACCGAGCGCAACCGTGCCGGGGTCTACCTCTCCCTCGGTCTCGCCATCATCGGCATGTTCGGGCTCTTCCTCTTCCTGACGATCTACCTCCAGGTCGTGGAGGGGTACTCGCCGGTCAAGACCGGATTCGCGTTCCTGCCGATGGTCGTCGGCATGATCGTGGGCTCGACCCAGATCGGCACCCGGCTGATGACCCGGGTCCCGGCCCGTCTGCTGATGGGTCCGGGCTTCCTGGTCGCCGCGATCGGCATGCTGATGCTGACCCAGCTGGAGATAGGCAGCTCGTACCCCGCCCTGATCCTGCCCGCGCAGCTGCTGCTCGGCCTCGGTATGGGTACGGCGTTCATGCCCGCGATGGCGCTCGCCACGCACGGCGTCCAGCCTCAGGACGCCGGTGTGGCCTCCGCGATGGTCAACACCTCCCAGCAGGTCGGTGGTGCCATCGGTACGGCCATGCTGAACACGATCGCGGCCTCGGCCACGTCGTCGTACATCGCGGACCGGGCGGCCAACGCCACCAACCCGAAGGTGCTCGAGTTCCAGGGCATGGTGCACGGCTTCACCTCGGCGATCTGGTGGGCCGTCATCATCCTGCTCGTCGCCTCCGCGATCGCCCTCACCATGATCAACGCGGGTCGTCCCGGCACCGGTGGCACCGGTGCGGTGACCGGCGACGGTGCGGACGCCGAGGTCAAGGTGCCCGTGATCGCACACTGATCCGGTCCGGACGCGGGCGTCGCCGATTCGCCCGGGCCCGGGACGCGGTGTGGGCCCCGCCGGAGGTCGTTCCTCCGGCGGGGCCCACCGCTGTCTTCGGCCCGGTTTCTTCGGTCCGCCGCCGCCGCCCGGGTCCCGGACCCTGTTCCCGCCGTGGCCCGGACGCGCCCCGGCTGCGTCCCCGCCGGGTCCCGCCCGCGTTCCTGCCGTGGCCCGGCCACGGCCCGGGCGTGCTTCCGCCGCGTCCCACCCGCGTTCCCGCCGCGTCCCGGACGCGGACCGGACGGGTCAGCGGAGCCAGGGGAGGTCCGCGCCCGAGTCCGCGGGCTGGAGGCCGTCCGCGATGATCATCATGATCTCGCCCAGCCGCTCGACCTGCTCCGGGGTCAGCCGGTCGAACATGGCCTGGCGCACCGCCTCCACATGTCCCGGCGCGGCTTCCGCCAGCACCGCGAACCCCTCGTCCGTCAGGACCGCGTTCTGGCCGCGCTTGTCGGAGGGGCAGTCCTCGCGCCGCACCCACCCCTTCTTCTCCAGGCGGGAGACCGCGTGCGACAGCCGGGAGCGGGTGATCTTGGCGTCGATCGCCAGCTGGGTCATCCGCTTGCGGCGTCGCGGCGCCTGGGAGAGCTGGACCAGCAGACCGTAGTAGATATGCGGCATCCCGGCGTCGCGCTGCAACTGGCGGTCGAGATGGTCGTCGAAGAGGGTGGTGGCATGGAGATAGGCGCGCCAGACGCGCTGTTCGTCATCGGTGAGCCAACGCGGCTCCTGGCCGCCCTCGCAACTGCCCTCGCCGCCGGCGGGGGACGCCGTGGATGCCGTATTCATGCCTCTACTGTACGACCTGTTCTTGAAAGTTGAACTAAATGGGTTTACGGTGGCTATCAGCTTGAACTTTCAAGCTTGTCGTCGGACGGAGCCCCCATGAACACCGCACCCGGCGTCCCCCCGGCGGGGCGCATGCCCGCGATCTACCTCTCCCACGGAGCGCCCCCGCTCGCCGACGATCCGCTCTGGCCCGGCCAGCTCGCCACCTGGTCGGCGGAGCTGCCCCGGCCCGCCGCGATCCTGGTCGTCTCCGCCCACTGGGAGGAGGCCCCCCTCGCGCTCGGCGCTACCACGACCGTGCCGCTGGTCTACGACTTCTGGGGCTTCCCCGAGCGCTACTACGGTGTCCGGTACGCGGCCCCGGGCGCCCCGGCGCTCGCCGAATCCGTACGGAAACTGCTGCGCCGCGCCGGAACGCCCGTCGCGGATGTACCCGACCGGGGGCTCGACCACGGCGCGTACGTACCGCTGGTGGAGATGTACCCGGACGCGGACGTTCCCGTCCTCCAGCTCTCCCTCCCCACCCTCGACCCGGCCCGGCTGATGGAGATCGGCCGCAGGCTCGCCCCGCTCCGCGACGAGGGCGTCCTGATCGTCGGCAGCGGCTTCTTCACCCACAATCTGGCCGCCCTGCGCCATGACGGAGTCCCCGGCTGGTCCACCGAGTTCGACGCCTGGGGGCGGGAGGCGCTGGAAGGCGTCGACGTGGACGCCCTGCTCGACTTCGAGAGCGCGGCGCCCGCCGGCCGCCTCGCCCATCCCCGTACCGAACACTTCGCCCCCCTCTTCGTCACCCTGGGCGCCGCGGAGGACGAGCTGGACGGCGGGCGCAGTGTGATCGACGGCTTCTGGTGGGGACTGGCCAAGCGGTCCGTGCAGTTCGGCTGAGCCCGGCGGACCGGTCCGGCCGACCCTTAGTGGTCCGGTCCGGTCCGGTTCAGTCCGGTTCGGTCCGGTTCGGTCCGGTCCGGTTCGGCCGTGCGCCTTCGGCCGGGCCCGCGGCCTACTGGAACGGCTCGATCAGGGCGATCGACCGCCCGGCGGCGATCAGCGCCGCGCCGTCGCCGACGTCCAGTGCCGTATCCGTGAACTTGATGGCGTGGTCGTCGCCGTGCGCGGCCGCCGCCGCGAAGATCTCGTCGGCCGTACGGACCGAGGCCCGCGCCGGGTCCGGATCCGCGCCCCGCCAGGGGGCGAGCCCCGCCGGAACGTACGCGGCCGTGACGGCGGCCGACGCCGCCCAGGCGGCCCCCAGGCTCGCAGCCCACAGCTCACGGGGGAGTGCGGGCAACGTCCTGAGCACGGCGTTCGGCGCCGTCGCCGCATGGACCAGCATCACCGGCTGGGCGTGGCCGTGGGTCCCGTACCGGTGCGTGGCCGCGGTCACCAGGTGGCGCAGCCGCGCCTCCGCCTCCTCCGGCGACACGGGGGCCGCGGGCGTGTTCGGCCAGTCGGGCAGGGCCGTCAGCCCCGCCAGCCGCTCCCGGATCCCCGACGACTGATCCGGGGCCGGTGCCACCGCGCCCAGCGCCGCCACGACGTCCGCCGGTGACCCGGTCGCGCGCAGCCCGGCGGGCAGCGGCTCGTACCGCGCCGCCCAGTAGGCGAGACCGTGGGCCAGCTCCGCGACCCGGGGCGCGGTCTCCTCGGTGGTCAGCAGGGTCCGTACGGCATGGCCCACCCGGATCACCGGATGCGTGGCACCGCCCGCGATGCCCGGCAGCAGCGGGGGCCACCACTCGGCCAGCACCTCCCGCCACGGGCGGTCGGCCGTCTCTCGTACGAAATAGCGCGCCCAGTCCGTGATCCGGCGCGGGTCGCCGAGGGCCTCGTGCCGGTTCTCCGCGGTGATCGGGGCGTAGGGGGCGGGCATGTCCTCCAGGCGCGCCCGGTAGCGGTCCAGCCAGCGGTGGACCGTATCGGAGCGGCCGTTGCGCACCAGCGCCTCGACGGCCATCGGGGCGTGGTTGCTCAGCCAGCCGTCGAACTCCGGACCCCAGGTGTGGATACGGCCGAGGGCCTCGTCGAGCCGGCCCGTGGAGTCGGGCGCGGTGACGGGAGCGCCGGTGACGGGAGCGCCGGGCGCGGGCGCGCCGACGGTGGCGTCGGGGGCGTCGGGGGCGGATGCGGCGGATTCGCGGCGGGGTCGGTTACTCATACCGGGACCCTAGACACGCTCCGTCGCGGGACGTAACGGTCCGTGGGCCCACCCCCGTCACCTTCTTCGGTCCTACGCCCCGGTCCGCCGGTCCTACGTCCGGGTCCGCCGGTCCTACGCCCCCGGAGTCCCGGCCGCCGGGGCGGCGCCCTCCGGCTCGTCGGGGCCGAGGCGCTTCTCATACCAGGTGATGTCCCAGTACCGGCCGAACTTCCGGCCCACCTCGTGGTACGTCCCGATGGGCCGGAAACCGAAGCGGGTGTGGAGCCGTACCGACGCGTCGTTGGGCTGGGTGACCCCGGCGTAGGCCCGGTGGACGTCCTCGCCCTCCAGCGCCTTGAACAGCCCCTCGTACAGCGCCGTGCCGACGCCCTTGCCGCCCGCGTCCGGCGCGCAGTAGACACTGACCTCCACCGAGGTCGAGTACGCCGCCTTGGGCCGCAGCGGACTGCTGGTGACATATCCGAGAAGCGCCTGGTCGGGGCCCCGGGCAACCAGAAGGCGGTGGGGGCCGTCTTCAGGGTGGGAGCGCAACCACGGCAGGCGTTCCCCGGGGGTGAAGGGTGTGGTGTCGAACGTGATGGGCGTCTCCACTATGTAGTGGTTGTAGAGCTCCGTCAGCTCGGTGAGATCGGCCTCCGTGCCCGGTTTGACCTGCACCTCTGTCTGCTCGTGACTCAACCGGACCATGCGACCTCCTCGTGTGGCGGGACAGGGTACTGCAAGATCATAAAAAATGTCGCGCAGGTCGGGAATTCTGTCCGGATTGCAATCGTTGATTCCATCGGATGCAGGGCACCCGGAAGGGTGTCGCGACCTACTCAGCAAGGGAGCTCGCATGGCCACCCGTGCCGTCGCCCGCCGCCAGTCCGAGACCAAGGGGACCACCGGCAGGGCAAGCAGCGCTCGCGCCTCCGGCGGGGAGATCGCCGACCGCGACCTGGTCGGCATGTACCTCGACGAGATCGCGCGTACGCCGCTGCTCGACGCCGCCCGTGAGGTGGAGCTGTCCCAGACCATCGAGGCGGGGGTGTACGCCCGGCAGATCCTCGACGGTCAGGCCGAGAGCGACGCCGGCGGAGCCGCACGCGAGGAGCTGGAGGCCCTGGCCGCCGAGGGCGAGCGCGCCAAGGACGTCTTCATCCGCTCCAACCTGCGGCTCGTGGTGGCCGTCGCCCGGCGCTACCCCCGCAGCGGACTGCCCCTGCTCGACCTGATCCAAGAGGGGAACGCGGGCCTGGTGCGCGCGGTCGAGAAGTTCGACTACGCCAAGGGCTTCAAGTTCTCCACGTACGCCACCTGGTGGATCCGCCAGGCCATCACCCGGTCGATCGCCGACCAGTCGCGGACCATCCGCCTGCCCGTCCACCTGGTGGAGGAGCTGGGCCGGATCCGCCGGGTGCAGCGCGAGTTCAACCGCGAGAAGGGCCGTGAGCCCGAGCCCGCCGAGATCGCGGCGGAGCTGGACTCCAAGCCCGAGCGCGTCATCGACGTCCTCGACTGGGCCCGTGACCCCGTCAGCCTCAATATGGCCGTCGACGACGCCGGCGAGACCCAGTTCGGCGATCTGCTGGAGGACACCTCCGCGATATCGCCCGAGCAGTCGGTGCTGACGCTGCTGCGCAGTGAAGGGCTCGACGATCTGATCGGCCAGCTCGACCAGCGCACCGCCTCCATCATCCGGATGCGGTACGGCATCGTGGACGGCCGCGAGCGCACCCTGACCGAGGTCGGCAAGGAGCACGGGCTGACCCGTGAGCGTATCCGCCAGATCGAGAAGCACGCCCTCATGGAGCTGAAGCGCATGGCGCGGGACACCGGTTTCGACGCGGCGGCGTGAGCGACGGCCGGGCGGGCGTCCGGCCCGTCCCGCTCCACCGCCGACGGCGCGGCGCCACCCGGGACACCCCGGCGTGGACCGCCCGCCACCGGGGCCGAAAGGCCCCCCACCAGCGGACCCCGAGGCCCTCCCCCCGGCCTCGGGGTCCTTCCCTTTCCGGGGGCAAGGGCCACTTCGGCGGCTCCGGCCACTCCGGTGGCCTCGGCGGCTCCGGTGGGGTCCGGTGAGCGGGTGACCCCGGGTGCCCGACGCCGCCCGCCTCGCTCGCCCGGGGCCGCGTACCCGCCCGGGGCCGCGTACCCGCGCACCTCAGATGTCGCCGGGTACGGCACGGGACAGCCGGGCCCCCAGATCGCGGACGTACGACGCCAGCTCGGGCGGCCCGTGCACGGTGAACTCGCAGTCGACCAGCGCCAGCCGCAGCGCCAGCCACTCCACCGAGTCCGACGACCGGTTCCGCAGCCGGCAGCTCTCGTCACCGGTGGCCACCGGCGCCCCCAGATGCCCCGGCAGCCGCGCCGTCACAAACGCGGCGGGCGCCTCGAAGGACACGTCGAACGCGTACTCGGCCCGGGCCCAGCCCGACATCGTCGCCTTCAGCAGTTCGGCCCCGCTGCCCGTCGGCAGCTCCCGGGGCGTGAACCGGGCGCCCGTCGCGAAGGGCTCCGTCACCCGGTCCACCCGGAAGGTGCGCCAGTCCTCCCGGTCGATGTCGTACGCGACGAGATACCACCGGCGCCCCGTGGAGACCAGCCGGTACGGCTCCACCAGCCGCTTCGACTCCGTACCGTCCCCGGCCCGATAGCCGAAACGCAGCCGCTCCCGCCCGCTCGCCGCGCCCGCGATCACCGTCAGCGTCCCCGGTGAGACCGTCGCGCCGTCCCCCTGGACCAGGGGGATCGTGGCGTCCTGCAGGGTGGAGACCCGGTGCCGCAGCCGCCCGGGCAGAACCTGCTCCAGCTTGGCCAGTGCCCGTACGGACGCCTCCTCGATGCCCTCGACGGCGTGCCCGGCCCCGGCCCGCAGCCCCACCGCGATCGCCACCGCCTCCTCGTCGTCGAGCAGCAGTGGAGGCATCGCGGCCCCGGCCACCAGCCGGTAGCCGCCGACCGCGCCCCGCGATGCCTCCACGGGATAGCCCAGATCCCGCAACCGGTCGATGTCCCGGCGGATCGTCCGCGTCGTCACGGAGAGCCGCTCGGCCAACTCGCTGCCCGGCCACTCGCGCGGCGTCTGGAGCAGGGAGAGCAGATTCAGCAGGCGTACAGGAGTGTCCGTCATGCGTTCCAGGATGAGGCCTCACTAGGACGTCTTTTGTCCTAATGGACTTCTACTGTCCTGCCCATGACCTCCCAGCCAGACCAGATCAGTGCTCCGGCAGCCCGGACATCGGCAGCCCGGACATCGGCGGCCCCCGAGGGGGAGAGCGACCGCCGACGCTGGATCGCCCTCGCCGTGATCATGACCGCCGCGTTCATGGACCTCGTCGATGTCACCATCGTCAATATCGCCATCCCCAGCATCGAACGCACCATCGGCGCCTCCTTCGGCGCCATCCAGTGGATCACCGCCGGATACGCCCTGGCCTTCGCGGCCGGGCTGATCACGGGCGGCAGGCTCGGCGACATCTACGGCCGTAAGCGCGTCTTCCTCATCGGTATCAGTGGCTTCACCGTCGCCTCCGCGCTCTGCGGATTCGCCGTCAACCCGGAGATGCTGATCGCGGCCCGGCTGGTCCAGGGCGCGACCGCCGCCCTGATGGTCCCCCAGGTGCTGTCCATCGTCCACGCCACCTTCCCGGCCCATGAACGGGGCAAGGTCTTCGGTCTCTTCGGTGCCGTCGTCGGACTCGGCGCCGTCTCGGGCCCCCTGCTGGGCGCCCTGCTGACGCAGTGGAACCTCTTCGGCCTCGAATGGCGGCCGATCTTCCTGATCAACCTTCCCGTCGGTATCGCCGGGCTGATCCTGGGCCGGATCTACATCACCGAGTCCCGCGCCCCCAAGGCGCTCCGGCTTGATGCCGTCGGCGTCGTCCTCGTCACCACCGCCATGCTGATGCTGGTCTATCCGCTGACCCGGGGCCATGAACTGAACTGGCCCACCTGGGGCTTCGTCTGCATGGCGGGCAGCGTGCCGGCCTTCGGCGCCCTGGTGGCGTACGAGCGGTACAAGTCCCGCAAGGACGGCTCCCCGCTGATCGAGCTCTCCCTCTTCCGGATCAAGTCCTTCGCCGCCGGGATCTCCGTCCAGCTCGTCTTCGGTCTCGCCCTCGGCGTCTACTTCCTGGTCGCGACGATCTATATGCAGACCGGTCTGGGCTGGAGCCCGCTCCGTACCGGACTGACGGGCGTCCCGTTCTCCATCGCCGTCTCCGTCGCGGCCGGGATGTCGGTCCAGAAGCTGGTCCCCAGGTTCGGCCGCAAGGTCCTCCAGGCGGGCGCGCTGCTGATGATCGCCGGGATCCTGCTCTTCATCCGGGCGGCCGACCAGTACGGCACCGCCATCACCACCTGGCAGATGACGGGGCCGCTGGTGCTGATGGGGATCGGAATGGGGCTGATCGTCGCCCCGCTGACGGACGCGATCCTCTCCGATGTGCCGCGTGAGCACGCCGGATCGGCGTCCGGTCTGATCAGTACGGTCCAGCAGATGGGCGTGGCGCTCGGCCTCGGACTGGTCGCGGTCGTCTTCTTCGGCTCCATCGAGGAGGAGCGGCTCACCCCGAGCACCACCGGAACGGCCTTCTCCGACGCCTTCCAGTACTCGCTGTGGTGGATCGTCGGGGTCCTGGCCGTGATCTTCCTGCTGATGTTCGCCCTGCCCGCCCGCCCCGCGCAGCACCTCGAAGGCGGCGGCACCTCCGATGAGACGGAGACGGACCCGGCCGGTGCGACGGACCAGGTGACGGTCGAGAAGGCCGAAAAGGTCGAGAAGGTCGAGGAGTCAGCGCTGACGCGCTGACTCCGTCCTCCTCACCTCGGCGCCCCGAGGCCGTCGGCTCAGAGCCCGGCCCGGGGCGCCGAACGTCCTCGGCCACGCGACTCCATGGCCTCCCGCGCGCTGCTCTCCGTCGCGTACACCTCACACATATGACGGCCGTCGGGAGTCGCGGTGTGCTCCACTTCCCACAGGGACACCTCGTCGCCGTCGAGCAGCAGGAACGCGTGCTCGTAGAGGGTGAACCCGGCGTCCCGGGCGCCGACACGGCATTGACGGCCGAATACCTGGGTGATGTGGTGCGCGAAGGCGGCGTGCAGCAACTCGGCCGTCTTCGGACCGGGACGGTCCGCGTTCTCCGCGCGGCGCAGCACCCGGCGGGCGTGGTCGGCGGAGTTGTCCGGGACGTACATCCGGGGGAGCGGAGCGGGCGGCGCCGAAAGCAGCCCGGCGAGCAGATCGATGTCCGCGTCGAATCCGGCAGACCCGTCGGGGACCCCGTCGAAACCATTGAGCCCGCTGAGCCCGCTGAGCCCGCTGAGCCCGCTGAGCCCGCTCAAGCCGCCCATTTCGTTGATCCCGTTGATCCCGTTGATCCCGTTCACCCCCTCGAACGTCTCGGAGCTCTCGAAGCCGTCGCGGCCCGGGCCCGGGCCGTCGCCGAGGCCCGCCGGGCCGAGCGCGCCTCGGTCGGTGGGGCCGGATCCCCGGGACCCGCCGTCCTGCGCGGGGACGCCCCGAAGGGGAGCACCCGAGGCACCGTCCGGTCCGCCGTCCGAGCCCCAGGGCCCATGGCCGGGACGCCCGCCGGGAACCGCGCCCGGGCCCGTGTCGGCGAACCCGGGAAAGCCCGAGGGCAGCCGGGACGCGGCCAGCCGTACCTCCGACTCGTCCGCATACACCTCGTGCTGCTCGGCGCCGCCCGGGCCCGAGTTGTGCACCAGCTCCCACAGCACCACGGAGGAGCCGTCGGCGAGCAGATAGGCGTGGCGGTACGTGGCGCGGTCGAGGTCCGCGCTGTGGTGCGAGGAGTGGAGCGAACTCGCGTGAGCCAGCGCCGAGTCCAATCTGTCGACCGTGGTGTCGGGCAGATCGAAGGAGTTGAGCGCCCGACCCAGGAGTCGCTCCAGATGCGTCTCGGTTGTCTCGTACGGATCGTTCAAGGTGGGTCTCCTGGCCGTCGCCACAAGTAACACGTTGATTGCTAAAAGTAGCTCCTGCGTCCGACACCGGGTCCGGCGTTACCGAAAACGTAGAAACTCTTTGGGAAGTTCCCGCCCGCTGTCAACAGTGCATATCTGTCATGTCAGTTGATGTCATCCCGCCGGGGCCGGTGAGGGCCCGGGGCGGCATGGGCTCAGAGGTACAGCTCGCGGTAGGACGGGAACTCCCCGCCCGGCCCCGAGAACGGTTCGGCGGCCAGCACAGCTTTCACAATGGCCCGGGACACCACATCCGCACCAGCCGCCAGAACGGCGTTGAGGGCCAGCGGATCCTCCGGCGGCAACGGCACCGCGCCCGTCGCGAGTGCGAAGACCGTATCGCCGTCATGGAGGAGATGTACGGGACGTACGGCGCGCGCGATCCCGTCGTGCGCCGTACCCGCCAGCTTGTGCGCCTGCGCCCGTACCAGACCGGCGTCCGTCGCCACCACGGCGAGCGTCGTGTTCAGCGGGGGCGGACCGCTCGCCGCCCGTGCCTCAGCCAGCCGCAGCGACGCCGCCGCGTGCACGCCCGGATCGGGAAACCGGATCCACTCGCGTCCCTCCTGCCCCTCGGCCGTACCGCCGTCGGCGTCGTCGGCGTCGTCCCCGCCCGGGGCCCGGCCCGCGCCCGTGCTCGTACCGTGCATGTACTGCCCGTACAACACCCCGGTCCGGGGATCGAGCACATCGCCCGCCGCGTTCGCCACCACCAGCGCCGCGACCGTCACATCCGCACCTCCCGCACCCGCGCCGGGCAGTACCGTGCTCGCCGTCCCCACACCCCCCTTGAGCGCCCCCGCCACCGCCCCCGTACCCACGCCCACGTTTCCCATCGCGACCGGGCCGCCGAAGGGCGAGGCCGCGGCGTCCACCACGGCGGCCCGGCCCGTCGCCGCGTTTGGCCGCGCCCCCCACTCCCCACCGCGCCCCAGATCGAACACACATGCCGCGGGAACCACCGGTACCACCCGCCCCGGGAGCACCGGAACCCCGCGCCCGTGCTCCTCCAGCCACGCCATCACGCCGCCCGCCGCGTCCAGCCCGTACGCACTGCCGCCCGTCAGCACCACCGCGTCCACTCGCTGCACCAGATTGCGCGGATCGAGCGCGTCGGTCTCCCTTGTCCCCGGACCGCCGCCGCGCACGTCCACCGCCGCCACCGCGCCGCCCTCGGGCGCCAGCACCACCGTCGTACCGCTCAGCGCGCCGTCGCCCCGCAACCGGGCATGGCCCACCCGCAGGCCCGCCACATCCGTCAGCGCGTCGTTGCCGCCCACCGTCGCCTCCCCGTACGGGAACACCTGGTCCGTCGCGTCACTCATACCCCCTGGTTACCACGTACACCGCCGCCACCTCTGTTCACGGTCCGCCACGCCCGGCGGAGCTCCCGCTCCGCCAGCACCACACCCACCGCCACGGTCACCGCCGTCACCGCGCCCGCCGCCGGAACCGCCCAGTCCGAGGCGAACGTGCAACCGAGGACCGCCAGCGCCGCCAGCGGCAGCGTCGACTGCTGGGCCGCCCCCCGCTTGAAGTGCCGCGAGTGCAGGAACCACACCGTCACCAGGAAGACGGCCGTCGGTACGGTCACCGAAGCGGCGGCGGCCACATCCGAGATATGCGCCTGGCCGACCGCGTGCTCCACGGCCACCTCCATGCCCGCGCCGATCGCCGCCGCCGAACCGAAGACCAGGACATGGCCGTACCCCCAGGGCAGCGCCCGCCGGTTCGACGTCAGCCGCTCGTGCTCGGGCACCGCGAAGTAGATCCACCAGGCCGAGAAGACGATCAACAGTCCTCCGGCGGCCAGCGGCAGCAACTCCGCGACCGCCTGGTGCTCGTCCAGCGCCGACTGGACCGCGACCGTGCTCGCCGCCATCGTCTCGCCCAGCACGATCAGGGTGAACAGGCCGTACCGCTCCGCGATGTGATGCGGATGCCACGGCGTACGGTGCCGCCGCTCGGCCAGCGGCGGCACCGCCAGCTCGGCCGCGATCACCACCAGGAACAGCCACCGCTTGATGTCGTCGGGCGCGAACAGCAGCACCACCCACGCCAGCTGGCAGAGCGCGATCCCGATGGCGTACAGCACGGCGGTACGCCGCGCCGGACCCGTCTCGGCGGCGGCGGCCCGCAGCCACTGGGTCGTCAACGCCAGCCGCATGATCAGATACCCGCCGACGGCGATACCCCAGTCGTTCTCCCCGAACGCCCGGGGGACGCCCGCCGCGTACACCAGCACCCCGGCGATCTGGACGAGCGTCGCGACCCGGTACGGCACGTCGTCGCAGTCGTAGGCGGAGGCGAACCAGGTGAAGTTCATCCACGCCCACCACACCCCGAAGAAGACGAAGGCGTAGCCGACGAGTCCCTGCCCCGGGTCTCCCTCCACGATGGCGTGGACCAGCTGGAGACCGGCCTGGGCGACGGCGACGACGAAGCAGAGGTCGAAGAAGAGCTCCAGCGGTGTCGCCGCGCGATACGCCTCGTCCGTCCGGCGCGGAGCCATGCGCCGCAACGGCGCGTCCCCCCGCCGCACCACCCCGCCCCCGTTCCTGTCCCCGCCCCCGTTCCCGGCCCTGTCTGTATCGCTCCCGGCCCCGTATCCGCTTCCCGCCGCTGTCCCGTCCCGGGCCCCGCCCGCTCCGGGCTCCTTCCCGCGGCCGCCGGTGTCGCCGACGCCGGTGTCGTCGCCGCTTCCGGCTCCGTGCCCGTCGGGGGTGCTCGTCATACGACGGCCTTCCCGCGCCCGACCCCATCCCTATCCGCGTCACGGGCCGACTGGCCTAAGCCGTCACCCCACGGCCTGACGGGCCACCTCCACAAAGGGCGCATTCCACCCGCCCTGCCTACGGTGGGCCGCGTGACCGCCCCGCCCCCGCCACCCGACGAGCCCGACCACTCGGGGGGCCCTCCCCCCTCCCCCTCCCCGCCCCCGCCCTCCGCTCCTCCCCCCACCCCCGCCTCCCCCCACCCCTCGCCACAGCCCTCAGCCTCAGCCCCGGTCCCGGCCTCGGCCCCGGCCTCGGCCCCGGCCCCGGTCCCGGTCCCGCCGGAGGGCGCCTCCCCGAGCCCGTACCCGCCGACCGCGGGGCCTCCCGGCGTGGCGTCACCACCCGGTCCTTCGTCCGCGCCGCCGACGCCACCCGGGGTTCCGCCTGAAGGCGCGCCACCGTCCCCGCCCGGAGCCGGGCCGGGGGGTACGCCCGGTCCCGTCGTGGGCAGTACCGGGACTACCAGGAGTGCCGGGAGCGTGGCAGGGCGGGCCGTGGCCGCCGGGGCGGTCGTCTCCGGGCTGCTCGTCCTGGCGATCGTGCTCGGCAGCCGGATGCTGCGCGACTTCGACTCGGCTCTCCTCCCCTACGCCGTCGCCACCGTCTTCCTCGCCTTCGGTGTGACCTACCGCTACATCGTCTGGATCTCCTCCCCGGGCGCCCGCCGGCTCTTCCGCCAGGGTTGGCGAAGCTTCTTCTCGGTCGCCAACTTCCGCCGCGCGCCCACCGCCGTGCCCCGGATGATCGCCACCTATCTCGGCTTCCAGAAGTTCCTCGGGGCACGGTCCCGGGCCCGCTGGATCGCCCATCAGCTGGTCTTCTGGGGCTGCGTCCTCGCCGCCCTGATCACCTTTCCGCTCACCTGGGGCTGGTTCACCTTCACCTCGTCCACCGGCTCGGGACCCGGCTACGAGATGCGGATCTGGGGGTTGAAAGTCGTCGGCTTCGACGCCCTGAGCGCCATCGGCTGGGTCATGTTCCACGGCCTCGATCTCGCCGCGGTCCTCGTCATCGCGGGCGCCTCCTACTTCCTGTGGCGCAGGACGCGGGAGCGGGGCGCCATCGCCGGTCAGCGGTTCGCCTACGACCTCGTACCCCTGATCGCCCTGATCGTGATCGCGGTGACGGGTCTCCTCCTCACCTTCTCGTCGCTCTTCCTCGAAGGCGGCGGATACGAGTTCCTGGCCGTCCTGCATATGGCCGTGGTGGTGCTGACGCTGGTGTACATCCCGTTCGGGAAGTTCTTCCATATCGTCCAGCGGCCCGCCGCCGTCGGGATGCAGCTGGTCAAGTACACGGCCCGGCAGGACGCCGAGGTCCTCTCCTGCCGACGCTGCGGTGAGCCCGTCGACACCGCGCCCACCCTCGAAACCGTCCGCGGCAGCCTGCGGGATCTGGAACTCGACTTCGGCGACTGGCCCGAGTACTGCCCCCGCTGCAAGCGGGTCCTGCGGGGCACCGCGTATCTCACCGACGTGAAGAAGGGCTTCCAGTGACCGCCCCGCATCCGCCCGCCCCCGGTGACCGTTTCCCGCTCGACCCGGCCGTCGCCCCGCCCGGCACCACCGCCTTCCGCCGGTCCGGGGGAGCGCCCGCCGGGGACTGGCGCGTCGGGCGGAAGGGCGAGACCCTCGTCCCCACCCACTGCTGCTTCTGCGGTGTGCAGTGCGGCATGTATCTGAGGGTCGGCCGTACGGGCAAGGTGTTCGGGGTCGAACCCCGCAACCACGACATCAACCGGATGCGGCTCTGCCCCAAGGGCATCAACGCCTACCAGCAGGTCAACCACCCCGACCGGCTCACCGCGCCCCTGGTCCGCGCCTCCCGCGACGAACCCTTCCGGGAAGTCTCCTGGGACGAGGCCCTGTCGGTGACCGCCGCCGGGATCCGCCGCGTCCAGAGCCGGTACGGCGCCGACGCCTTCGGCATGCTCGGCGGCGCCAGCCTGTTCACCGAGAAGACGTACCTGGTCGGCAAGTTCGCCCGGGTCGCCCTGAAGACCCGGCACGTCGACTACAACGGCAGACTGTGCATGGTGTCCGCGGCGGGCGCCAACAAACTCGCCTTCGGTATCGACCGGGCGGGCAACCCCTTCTCCGACATCCTCCTCACCGACTGTCTGCTGATCGCCGGATCGAACATCGGCGAGTGCTTCCCCGTTCTGACGCAGTACGTCTGGGGCGCCAGGGACCGCGGGGCCCGGCTGATCGTGGTGGATCCGCGGGAGACGGCGATCGCCCGTACCGCCGATATCCATGTCGCCCTGCGGCCCGGCACCGACGCGGCCTTCTTCAACGCCGTCCTCCATGTCGTCGTCGCGGAGGGCCTGGCCGACGAGGGCTTCCTCGCCGCCCGGGCCGCCGGCTGGGACGAGGTCCGCGCCGCGGCGGCCGCGTACCCACCGGAGCGCGCGGCGGAGATCTGCGGCGTACCGGCGGAGCAGATCGTGGAGGTCGCGCGTGCCTTCGGCACCGCGGACCGGGCCATGGCCTGGCACGCCCGCGGCATCGAGCACCACACCCAGGGGGTGAACAACTGCCTCGCCGTCATCAACCTCTGCGCCGCCACCGGCAACATCGGGCGGCCCGGCGCCGGCTACGGCACCCTCACCGGCCAGGGCAACGGCCAAGGCGGCCGGGAACACGGCCAGAAGGCGGACCTCCTGCCCGGCGGACGCTCCATCAACGACCCGGAGCACCGGCGGCAGATCTGCGAGATCTGGGGCATCGACGAGACCGAACTCCCGCCCGCGGGCACCTCCATGATGGAGATGGTCCACCAGATGCGGCGCGGTGAGATCCGCGGACTGCTCGGCATCTGCAACAACCCGTTCGTGTCCCTGCCGGACCTTCAGACCGTCACCACCGCCTACGACACCCTCGACTTCCACGTCCAACTGGACTTCTTCCTCTCCGAGACCGCCGCCAACGCGCATGTCGTACTGCCCGTCACCTCCTGGGCCGAGGACGAGGGTGTGATGGCCAACGCCGAGGCCCGGGTCGTCAAGCACAACAAGGCGCAGGAACCCCCGCCGGAGGTACGGACCGACACCTGGGTGATGTGCCGGCTGGCCGAACTGCTCGGCGCCGGAGCCAAGTTCCCCTACACCGGCTCCCGTGATGTCTTCGAGGAGCTCCGGATCGCCTCCGCCGGGACCGTCAACGACTACTACGGCATCACCTACGAACGCCTGGAGGAGACCGGTGGTATCGCCTGGCCGTGCCCCTCCACCGACCACCCCGGCACGCCCCGGCTCTTCGAGGACGGCCGGAGCTACCACCCCGACGGGCTGATCCACCTCCAGCCCGTCGACTGGCATCCACCCGCCGACCCGTACAGCGACGACTACCCGCTGTCGCTCACCACCGGCCGGACCGTCGCCCACTTCCTGTCCGGCAACCAGACCCGCCGGCTCGGCGCGCTCGTCGAGCAGACGCCGCGGCCCTGGGCCGAGGTGCATCCCGCGCACGGCTTCCGCAACGGCGATCCCGTACGGGTCGTCACCCGCCGCGGCAGTACGGTCCTGCCCGCACTCGTCACCGAGGCCATCCGCCCCGACACCGTCTTCGTGCCGTACCACTGGCCGATTCCCACCGCCGCCAACACCCTGACCATCGCCGCACTCGACCCCCGCTCCAAGATCCCCGAGTACAAGGTCTGCGCCTGCCGGATCGAGCGGGCCGAACACGTCGACGCGGTTCCCGCGCCGCCCACCGCGCCCGGCCACGATCCCTACCCCCGGGAGGCCGGGGCCGCCCGCACCGATCCCCTGCCGCCCACCGCCCCGCAGGGCCGGGGCACCGCGGAGAGGAACTGACCCGCCATGATGGGCAGAACGATCTTCATCGACCCCGGGCGCTGCATCGGCTGCCAGGCGTGTGTCTCCGCCTGCCGCGAGTGCGACTCCCACCGCGGCCGGTCCATGATCCATCTCGACTACCCCGACGAAGGTCATTCCGTCGCCTCCCTTCCCACGGTCTGTATGCACTGCGAGGACCCCGTGGCGCCCTGCGCCGAGGTCTGCCCCGCCGACGCGATCCTGGTCACCGCCGACGGTGTGGTGCAGCAGGCCGACACCTCCCGCTGCATCGGCTGCGCCCACTGCGTCAACGCCTGCCCCTTCGGCGTACCGAAGATCGATCTGGCGGCGAAACTCCAGATGAAGTGCGACCTCTGCTACGACCGCACCTCGTCCGGTCTCGCCCCCATGTGCGCCACGGTCTGCCCCACCGGGGCGCTCTTCTACGGCACCCTCGACGAACTGCGGGCCGAACGGCCCGGGGTGCAGGTCGCCGACTCGTTCACCTTCGGCCGGACGACGGTACGGACCGGGGTCGCCATGGTCGTCCCCACCGACCGGGCCCGGTGGCCCCTGCCCGGCGGACTGCCGGTCGTGGAGGTCAACGGGGTCGACACCAGGACGGCGGACCACCGATGAGCGTGACCACACCCCCGCCCGCCGGCCCGGGCGCGGGCGGCCCGCCCGGTGACGGCCCCCGGCCGGGACCCGACCCCCACGCCGGCGGCCCCGGTGGCGGCCCGAGCGGCGCCCGGGAAGCCCTCCACGACCGGATCGCGGCCGACGCGCTCACCACCCGGCGCGACTACCTGCGGATCGTCACCACCGTCTCCGGCGGCCTCGCCCTGGGCGGGATCGGGGTCGCGGCGGGCATCCTCCACCGCCACAACGACGTGAAAGGAGTCCCCGAACCCCGGAAGATCGCCGACAGTCTGGGGCCGGGTGAGTCCCTCGCCTTCACCTACCCCGGCGACGAGGACCGGGCGATCGCCGTACGGCTCGGCGACGGCACCCTCGTGGGCTACTCCGCTGTCTGCACCCACCTCGCCTGCGCCGTGCTCTACCGGGCCGACCGCGGCCAGGAGGGCGAGCTGCTGTGCCCCTGCCACGAGGGCGTCTTCGCCGTCCGAACGGGCGAGGTCACCGCGGGGCCGCCGCCGCGGCCGTTGCCCAGGGTGATCGTCACCGAGGACCTCGACGGCAGTATCTGGGCCCTGGCGACCACCCGCTCCGGCGAGAGCGACAAGGACGCGTGGTGCCGGCAGTTCGCCGATGTCTCCCCCGAGCAGGCCCTGGAGCTGGGCTGTCCCGGGGCCGAGCTTCCGAAGGACGCCGTATGACGCCCCCCGACGGGCCCCGCACCCCGCCGTCCGGCTCGTCTCCCGACCCGTCTCAAGGACCACGTGCCAACCCCAACCCCAGCCCCGGTCCCGAACCCGGTCCCGTGTCCGAGGAGCGGGAGTCCGGCTCCGGCGGAGCGGGGTACCGCCGCGCCGACCACGAGTCCATGGACCCGGGCCCGGGCTCCGGCCCGGGGGACGTGGATCCGCCGGGCGGCTACCGGGCGGGGAGCGCCGAGCCCCGGCTGAACCGCGCCGTACACGAGCGGTATCCCCAGATCCGGCCGACCAGCGGCTGGGGAGACCCCCGGATCCGGCACACCGGGCCCGGCCCCGGGGCCGGTGGTGAGCAGGACCCGGCCCGCTCCGCCGGGCTCACCGCCCGGCTCGTACTCGTCCTGACCGCCGTCACCGGTCAGCTGTGGGGCCTGACCGTGGTCGTCGACGCCTGGATGTCGGGCCGGACGGAGACCGCCTGGTGGGGTGCGGGGTTCCTGTGTCTGTCGTTCCTCGTCGTCCTCGGACTGTGGGCCCTCGGCCCCGAGGACCGCTGAGCGCACCCGATCCGCCGCCGGCGCCGGGAACCGGGGCCGTGCGCCGTACCCTGGAGGCATGAGCACCGCCCCCGCCCCCGGACCGCGCGACGCGAAGGCCCCCCGGCAGCAGAATCCGAAGCCGGTCCTGGACTTCGACGATCCGCTGGACCAGCAGTCCGCGGACGATACGGACCGCGGGTGGGGTGAGCGGCCCCCGGCCGGTGCCGCGGCCGAAGGACTTGCCCGCTTCCTCGACGAGAAGCCGCCCCACCACCTGTGACCCGAGGGTCCGGCCCGCAGCGGCCGGATCAGATCCGAGGCCGCCCGGACGACGGTCCGGAACCGCCGTCGGACGCCGGACCCGAGCCCGCGGCGCCGCGCGACTGCGCCACCAGCGTGTCCCGGATCTCCTTGAGGACCTCCAGCTCCGACAGCTCGACGACCTCCTTCGTGCCTTCCTTCGCCGCGTCCCGGGCCGCCTTGCGGGCCAGGTACTTGGCCATCGGCAGGACCAGCAGGAAGTAGACGACCGCGGCCGTGATCAGGAAGCTCAGGATCGCGCCGAGCACCGAACCCCACATGATCTGGATGCCCTGCACCTCCCCGTTGACCACCTTGCAGGTGCCCTTGAGGCAGGAGCTGTAGGCGTCGAGGTCCTTGGTGCCGAAAGCGCCGACCAGAGGGTTGATGACACCCTTGACGACGGAGTTCACCACACTGGTGAACGCCGCGCCGATGACGACGGCGACCGCCAGGTCGATCACGTTGCCACGCATCAGGAAGGCCTTGAAGCCCTCCAGGAGGCTGACTTTCTGCTCGGTCTTCTCGGTCACCACTGAGCCCTTCGTTACGGAGGAGGAATACGGAGCCAAACCCTCCGCAACCTACGGCACCCAGTGGTCGCGCTGTCCAATTCCCGGTTACCAAGAGGCGCAACGCCGGTACGCCTGTGCGAGTTACGGGCGGGCGCCGCCGGTCCGGCGCGAAGGGCTTGAACGGTGTGAACGGCTTGAACGGTGTGATCGGCGACAGTGTGCCCGGCACGCCCGGGAACGGCATCATCGGCGAGGTCAGCACACCACCACCGCCAGCCGTGAGGTCGCCGCGGCACCGGCCAGGGCCGTGGCCGTCGGCCGGGGTACCGAGAGCACCACCAGCGCCCCGCCGACCGAACCGTCCGCCGGGGGTTCCGATGCCGCCGACGGCTCGGGCACCGCCGCCACCCGTACTCCCGACGCCACCACCCGGGCCCGCCCGGCCGCACCGGCACCCGCCGCGTCCGCCGAACCGAAGCTCCCGCCCGAACCCGGCCCCGCCGGGAGAGCCGGAGCGGCGATGACATCGACCAGATCACCGGGGCGCAGCAGCCCGACGGCCGCCGCGTCCGCGATCCGTACCGGCGCCGAGACCAGCCGCGGCGCCGGCGTCGCGGCCACCGGAGCCCTCGGCGCGCCCCGCGGCCCGCCGCCCGGGGGCGAGCCGCCGTCGGGACCCGTGGCGTCACGCGCTCCGGAGACGGCCACGGTCGCGGCCACCACCGCGAGCCCGGCCGCGACCACCCTCCCGCGCCGCCGCAGCGCCCTGCGCAGCCGGTGCACTCGGCCCCCGACCCGTACCGGCGGGAAGTCCGGCACGGGTCGGCGCCCGGGGACGGACGGCCCCGGGAGGAACCCGGGAGAGGGTGCCGGGCCGGTGCAAGGGGGAGCGGGGTTGGAGGAAACGGAGGAAACGAAGGAACCCGAAAGACCTGAAGAACCCGAAGAACCGGGAGAATCGGGAGAATCAGGGGAAAACGCTCGCGAGGGCATCGTCGTACACCGCCTGTCGTGTCGAGGCTCGTCCCGGCCGTCAGCGGCCGTGTGCCCTCACGATCCCCACTCTTCGCAAGCCCCGCCGGCGGCTGTGGACGACCGGGTGGCTGTGGACAACTCCGTCACCCACAGGAACCACTCCGTCCCCGGCCGCCCCTTCAACTCGTCCTCAGGGCAGTTCGATCCCCAGATTCCAGCCCTCGTGCACGTTCACGCACAGACAATCCCGTTCCGCGATCGCCGGAAGCTCCGCGACCGCGTCGAAGAGCACCTCCCGCAGACGTCCCACGTTCTCGCCGAAGACCCGCATCACCTCCGTATGGGAGACGCCCTCACCCGTCTCCGCGCCCGCGTCCAGGTCCGTGACCAGCGCCAGCGCCGTGTAGCAGAGCGCGAGTTCACGGGCGAGCACCGCCTCCGGGTGCCCGGTCATCCCCACGATCGCCCAGCCCTCGGACGCGAACCACCGCGACTCCGCCCTGCTGGAGAACCGCGGCCCCTCCACGACCACCAGAGCCCCGCCGTCCACCGGTTCCCACTCGCGGCCCCGCGCGGCCTTCATCGCCACGGCACGTCCCGCCGGGCAGTAGGGGTCCGCGAAGGAGGTGTGCACCACGTTCGGAACCGCTCCGTCCGCCCGGGGCTCGCCGTCGAAGTAGGTCTCCACGCGCGACTTGGTCCGGTCGACCACCTGATCGGGGACAACCAGCGTGCCCGGCCCGTACTCCGGCCGCAGTCCGCCCACCGCGCACGGCGACAGCACCTGTCGTACGCCGACCGAGCGCAGCGCCCACAGATTGGCGCGGTAGTTGATGCGGTGCGGCGGGACACGGTGGTCACGGCCGTGCCGGGGGAGGAACGCGACCTTCCGGCCGTGTACCTCGCCGAGGAAGAGGGAGTCGCTGGGGCTGCCGTAGGGCGTGTCCACGGCGACCTCGGTGACGTCCTCCAGGAAGGAGTAGAGCCCCGAGCCGCCGATTACGCCGATCTCTGCGTTCACGTTCACCATACCGATCACACTAGCGACGCGCGGTGGGGCCAGAACCCCGTACGCGTCCCGTAGTTCCGCCGCCGCGACCCCTTGAGGCCCGGGTGGCCATGGGGTCTTGCGGGCGCGGGTACGACGAAGACCCCGCCGTATCCCACGGACGGGGTCGTCGATCGAGATGAACTCCGCGAAAGCCTCAGGCGGCCGATGTGCTCGTCGAAGACGACGAGGACGAACTCGACGACGAAGCCGAGGAGGCCGACGACGAGGACGTCGATGTGGAGGAGGACGCCGACGTCTTCTCCGAACCGGAACCGGAACCGGAGCCCGAACCGGAGCCCGCGTTCTTCGACGCGGCGGCCGGGGACGAGCTGGACGACGAGCCGCGGCTGTCGTTCCGGTAGAAACCGGAGCCCTTGAAGACGATGCCGACCGCGGAGAACACCTTCTTCAGGCGTCCGTCGCACTGCGGGCACACGGTCAGGGCGTCGTCGGTGAACTTCTGCACCGCCTCGAGGCCCTCGCCGCATTCGGTGCACTGGTACTGGTAGGTCGGCACTTGTCTTCCTCCTGGCACTCTCACTCAGTGAGTGCTAACGACGGTCTATAGTGACCTATTCCTTCGCGTCAGTCCACCGGCACCCGCGACCGGTGATCCTTCCCACTCGTCCCACGGGCCGCTATACGGCCCCCTCCGAGGCCGCCGCCGGGCGGAACCAGTCGGTTGCGCAGGGTGAGCAGAGTGGCCAGGGCCAGCACTGTTCCGCCCAGCGGGACCAGGAATCCGGCGCTCGAACCGTGGGTGTCCGCCAGTTGGCCCGCCACCGTGACCGCGGCGGCCTGGCCGAGTGCGACGGCCCCGGTGAGCCAGGTGAAGGCCTCGGTCCTGGCCGATGCCGGGACGAGGGTGTCCACCAGGGTGTAGCCGCTGATCAGGGCCGGTGCGATAAAGAGGCCGACCAGCAGTCCGAAGGCGCCCAGCAGGATCACGGAGTGCAGCGACCACAGGACGGAGGCGCTGATGGCCAGGCCCACGTAACCGAGGATCATGCGGCGCAGCGGCCCCTTCTTCGCCGCGACGACCCCACAGGCGACACCGGCGAGCATGTTGCCCGCGGCGAAGGTCCCGTACAGGAGGCCGTTGACGCCGGGGTTGCCGATCTCCTCGGAGAAGGCGGTGAGGGAGACCTGCATGCCGCCGAAGACGGAGCCGATGCCCAGGAAGGCCACGACCAGGACGCGTACGCCGGGAACGGAGAGCGCGGAGGTACGTGCCCCACCGCGTCCCGCCGTCGCGTCCCGGCCGGCGACCGGCGGCTGCGTACGGTGCTGGGCGGCGAAGAGCAGACCGCCGACCAGGGTGAGCGCCGCCTCGGCGATCAGACCGGCGGCCGGGTGCACCTGGGTGCAGAGGGCCGTCGCCAGTACCGGGCCGACGACGAAGGTGAACTCGTCGGTGACGGATTCGAACGCGGCGGCCGTCGGCATCAGTGGCGAACCGTCGAGCCGGGCCGCCCACCGGGCCCGCACCATGGGCCCGATCTGCGGTACGGAGGCGCCGGTCGGGACGGCGGCGACGAAGAGCGCCCACAGGGGAGCCCCGGCCAGCGACAGGGCGATCAGCGTCGAGACGGACGCGGCGTGGACGACGACCCCGGGCAGCAGGACGGCCCGCTGTCCGAACCGGTCGGCCAGCCGGCCGCTCTGCGGGGCGAACAGCGCCATGGAGACACCGGCCGCCGCGGCGACCGCGCCCGCGCTGCCGTAGGAGCCGGTGGTGTCCTGGACGAGCAGGATGATGCCTATGGTCAGCATCGCGAAGGGTTGCCGGGCGACGAACCCGGGGAGCAGGAACGTCCACGCGCCGGGGGTGCGCAACAACTGTCCGTAGCCGGGGCGCTTCGTCCCGGCCGGTTCCGTACCTTCGGTACGTCCGGTGCCGGGGCGGCCGTCGCCGGTGTCGGTGACCGCGGAATCCACGGTCCGTGCCTTTCTGCCGCCTGGTAGCGCCCCCCTTGCCAGGCGGGGCGGCCGAGAGCTGTCCACTCGCGCGGATCTGCGGTAGATACCGGGGCCCGGTCCACAGAAGGGGACGTGCGAGGCTCCTGGCCGCCATACGGTCGCGCCAGCTCTGCGTCAGGCAGAGGTGGTCGATCAAAGGGTCAAGACGTGCCCTCATGGTAGCGGCTCACCCTGAACGCCGCGTTCCGGAACGGCCCGGGGCCTTCGGCCGGGAGCCCCCGGCCGCGGTCGCGCTTCTGCCGGATCCCGTGCCTCGTGCCCGCATCCGGCTTCCCGCGCTTCCCGCTCCCGGGGGCTCCCGGCCCCGTACAGCCGCGTACGGCCCTGTTCAGCCCGCACCTGCCTTCGTCAGCTCGCGGTGCCGAGCCATCCGGCCAGCTTGCCGCCCTGTCCGACGGCGAGCAGCCGCCGCTCCGCCGCGTCCCTGACCGGGTCCGTCGCCACCACCAGCAGTTCGTCCCCGCGCCGCAGCACGGTCGTCGGCAGCGGTACGAAACTCTTGCCGTCCCGGACGACGAGCGTCACCGCCGATCCGGCGGGCAGCCGCAGCTCGGCGACCTCCACACCGTGCATCCGCGAATCGTCCCCGATGGTGAGCGACAGCAGATGGCCGCGGAGCCGCTCCAGGGGCGCCGACTCGATTCCCAGGTCCGACGGTGCCCCGGGGCCCAGCTTCAGGGCCTTCGCCAGCCAGGGCAGCGTCGGTCCCTGGATCAGGGTGTAGACGACGACCAGGACGAAAACGATGTTGAAGACACGGGTGCTGTCCGCCACCCCCGACACCATGGGGATGGTGGCGAGGATGATGGGCACGGCCCCGCGCAGACCCGCCCACGACAGCAGGACCTGCTCCCGTTTGGAGATCCGGAACGGCAGCAGGGTGAGGAACACCGACACCGGCCGGGCCACCATGGTCAGCGCCAGCCCGATGAGCAGGGCCGGTACGAGGTCGTCGCCCAGTTCGTGCGGGGTGACCAGCAGCCCCAGCAGGACGAACATCCCGATCTGCGCGATCCAGCCGAGTCCCTCGGCGAAGCCCCGGCTGGCGGGCGCGTGCGGCAGCCGCGAGTTCCCGAGGACGACGGCGGCGAGATAGACGGCGAGGAAGCCGCTGCCGTGGGCCATGGCCCCGGCGGCGTACGCCATCACCGCGATGGCCATGACGGCGATCGGGTACAGGCCGGAGGCGGGCAGGGCGACGTGCCGGAGCCCGAAGGCGCCGAGGAAGCCGACCGCGAGGCCGATGGCCGCGCCGATGGCCAGTTCCAGCGCTATCTTCCCGACCAGCATGTACCAGTCGTCCACCGGGCCCGCGGTCGAGAAGGCGACGACGAGGATGACGACGGGGGCGTCGTTGAAGCCGGACTCGGCTTCGAGGACACCGGTGATCCGGGACGGCAGGGGCACCCTGCGCAGGACGGAGAAGACCGCGGCGGCGTCCGTCGACGAGACGACGGCGCCGATGATCAGCGCCTGGCGCCACTCCAGACCGACGAGATAGTGGGCGGCGGCGGCCGTGAGGCCCACGCTCACCGCGACACCGATGGTCGACAGCGCGACCGCTATGGGCAACGCGGGTTTGATCTCCTGCCATTTGGTGCCCAGACCGCCCTCGGCCAGGATCACCACCAGCGCGGCATAGCCGATCACCTGCGTCAGTTCGGCGTTGTTGAACGTGACGTTGAAGATGCCGTCCTGTCCTATGGCCACACCGATGCCCAGATACAGGAGCAGGCTCGGCAGGCCGCTGCGGGACGAGATGCGTACCGCGGCGACGGCGATCAGCAGCACGAGCGCGCCGCTGAACATGAGCTCGTTGAGGTCGTGGACAGTCAGTGGCCGATCCTTCCCCTCGCGCCTCTACGTGCCGGATCCAGATTCCGGGCGGCGACACTTCGTTACCTTACCTAATCTTTAACGTTTTCTTGACGCCTCCGATCGGATCGTCGCCCGGGGCCGCCAACTGCCGTGAATGGGGCGCAAGGTGGCGCTCCGGTCTGATAATCGGTGTGCACTTGTGGATGCCGCGTCGGGGGCGGAGGGCCGCTGCGCCTATGGTTGCTCCCAGCACTGCAGGACCAGCTTGCGCCTCGAAGGACAGCGATGCCCTCCAACACAACGGCCTCTTCCCCCAAGAAGAAGAAGGGGCGACGCGGTCGTCTGTTCGTGATCGTCCTGGTGCTGGCGCTGCTCGGCGGCGTCGGTTACGGCGGTTACTGGACCGTCGACACCGTTCGCGCCTCCTTCCCCCAGACCACGGGGAAGATCGAGATCCCCGGTCTGAAGGGGAGCGTCGACGTCAAGCGGGACGACTACGGCGTCCCGCAGATCTACGCCGACAGCGACGAGGACCTGTTCCGCGCCCAGGGATTCGTCCACGCCCAGGACCGCTTCTGGGAGATGGACGTCCGCCGCCATATGACGGCGGGCAGACTCTCCGAGATGTTCGGCTCCGGACAGGTCGAGACGGACTCCTTCCTGCGGACCCTGGGCTGGCACCGGGTCGCTCAGGAGGAGTACGACAAGAAGCTCTCGCCGGCCACGAAGAAGAACCTGGACGCGTACGCGGAGGGCGTCAACGCCTATCTGAAGGGCAAGGGGGGCAAGGAGCTCTCGGTCGAGTACGCGGCCCTGTCCTTCACCAACGACTACAAGCCCGAGCCGTGGACCCCGGTCGACTCGGTGGCCTGGCTCAAGGCGATGGCCTGGGACCTGCGCGGCAATATGCAGGACGAGATCGACCGGTCCCTGATGACGTCCCGGATGTCGCAGAAGCAGATCGATCAGCTGTATCCGAAGTATCCGTTCACCCGGAACAAGCCCGTGGTCGGCAACGGCGCGGTGGACGAGTCCGAGGGCGCGTTCGACCCCAAGGGGGAGCCCTCGGAGGGTTCGGAGGGTGACGGCAGCGCGATCGGCGGCGACGGCACCGGGTCGGACCCGGGCACGGGCGGCGCGTCATCGGACTCCGGTACGGCGGACGGCTCGGACACGGGAGACGGCACCGGGCTCTCCGGCAACAGCGGACCCGGCGACGGCTACAACGGCGGTACCGACGCCTCCGACGCCGTCGAGGGTGTGAACACCCAGCTCGCCGGGGTCTCCCGGGCCGTCGACGGCATCCCCGCCCTGCTCGGCCCCAACGGCGACGGCATCGGATCGAACTCCTGGGTCGTCTCCGGCAAGTACACGACCACCGGCAAGCCGCTGCTCGCCAACGACCCGCACTTGGCCCCCCAGCTGCCATCGGTCTGGTACCAGATGGGCCTGCACTGCCGGAAGGTCTCCAGCGCCTGCTCGTACGACACCGCGGGCTACACCTTCTCCGGCATGCCCGGTGTGATCATCGGCCACAACCAGGACATCGCCTGGGGCCTGACCAACCTCGGCGCCGACGTCACCGACCTGTATCTGGAGAAGATCTCCGGCGACAGCCGCGTCGCCGACGCCGAGGAGGGCCGCGAGGAGAAGCTGGTCGCCCGCAAGGAGGTCATCAAGGTCGCCGGCGGGGAGTCCCGGACGATCACCGTCCGGGAGACGGCCCAGGGCCGTCCGCTGATCTCCGACCGCAGCGACGAGCTGGAGGACGTCGGCGAGAAGGCCCCCGTCGACAACGACGCGCCCGACCGCGCCACCGGCTACGGCGTCTCCCTCCAGTGGACGGCGCTGGAGCCCGGCCGCTCCATGGACGCCGTCTTCGAGCTGAACCGCGCCAAGGACTTCGACAGCTTCCGCGCGGCGGCGGCCAAGTTCGAGGTGCCGTCGCAGAACCTGATCTACGCCGACAAGAGCGGCAAGATCGGCTACCAGGCCCCCGGCCGCGTCCCGGTCCGCGCCAAGGGCGACGGCACCCGGCCCGCGCCCGGCTGGGACCCCGGCTACCGCTGGCAGAAGGACCCCGTCCCGTTCGAGGAGATGCCGTTCGAGGAGGACCCGGAGCGGGGCTACATCGTCTCCGCCAACCAGGCCGTCATCGACGACTCGTACAAGCACCTGCTGACCAAGGACTGGGGATACGGAGCCCGCAGCCAGCGGATCAACGATCTGATCGAGCGGAAGATCGCGGACGGCGGGAAGATCTCCACCGAGGACATGCGGACCATGCAGATGGACAACAGGAGTGAGATCGCCACACTCCTCAACCCCATCCTGGTCAAGCTCGACATCAAGGACCCGAACGTCCGCGAGGCGCAGAAGCTGCTGGAGAGCTGGGACTTCAGCCAGGAACCTGACTCGGCGGCCGCCGCGTACTTCAACGCCGTCTGGCGCAACATCCTCAAGCTCGCGTTCGGCAACAAGCTGCCCAAGGAGCTGCGGGCCGAGGGCGACTGCCTGAGTGTCCGCCCGGCAGACGCGACGGGCCCGGACGACCAGATCGAGCCGGTCATCGAGTGCGGCACCCGGGACGGCGACTCGGCGCAGCCCGACGGCGGCGACCGCTGGTTCGAGGTGGTCCGCGGCATCCTCAAGGACGAGGACAACGCCTGGTGGCAGTCGCCCCCCAGCCGTACGGACAAGGCGACCAAGACCCGGGACGAGCTGTTCGCCCGCGCCATGGAGGACGCCCGCTGGGAGCTGACGGCCGAGCTGGGCAAGGACATGGACTCCTGGAACTGGGGGCGGCTGCACCAGCTGCAGCTGAAGAACCAGACCCTCGGCAAGGAGGGCCCCGGCCTGGTGAAGTACCTGCTCAACCGCGGCCCGTGGAATCTGGGCGGCGGCGAGGCGACGGTCAACGCCACCGGCTGGAACGCGGCCGCCGGATACGACGTCGTCTGGGTGCCGTCCATGCGGATGGTGGTCAACGTCGGCGACTGGGACAAGTCGCGGTGGATCAATCTGACCGGCGCGTCCGGGCACGCGTACAGCGCGCACTACACGGACCAGACGGATAAATGGGCCAAGGGCGAGCTGCTGGACTGGTCCTTCACGCCCGAGGCGGTGGAGGAGAACACGGTCGACACGCTCACCCTCACCCCGAAGTCGGGGAGCTGACCGAGGCCGGGCCCGGGGCCGGGGCCGAAGCCGTGGCCGGGGCAGTCGGGGCGATGGCCCCGGCCCGCCCCGGCCGGTCAGGGTCTTCCGACCGGTCAGGGTCTCCCCGGCTGGGCCCGGTCCTCGGCCGGGCCGCCGAAGCGCCGGACGCCCTCCGGTGTGACGACCGCGTGCACGGGGTGGTCGTGCGCCTCCTCCGGGACGCGTACGACCACCTCGTTCGCGTACAGCAGCACGACCAGGGGCGGCGGTACGGCGGCGGCCGCGAGCCGGGCCAGTACGCGGTCGTACGAACCGCCTCCCCGCCCCAGCCGCATACCGCGCCCGTCCACCGCGAGGCCGGGCAGCAGGACCGCGTCCGCCTCCCGTACGGCGCCGGGGCCGAGCCGGGGCCCCGCCGGCTCCAGCAGCCCCCGCCCGGCGCGCGCGAGCCGCTCCGGGCCCTCGTACACCGCCCAGTCGAGGTCGTCGTCGGGCAGCAGGACCGGCAGCAGAACCCGTACGCCCCGGGCGCGCAGCGCGTCCAGCAGGGCGCGGGTCCCGGGCTCCCGCCCCACGGAGACATACGCGGCCACGGTGCCGGCGCCGGTGAGTTCGGTCAGCTCCAGGGCGTGCCGGGACAGCTCGTGGGCGGCGGCCGCGGTCTGCTCCGGGGTCAGCCGGGCACGGGCTTCCAGCAGGGCACGGCGCAGGGCGCGCTTCTCGGCGACCGCGACCGCGACCGTGTCCCCACGCGTACCGCCGACCGCCCCCGCCCCCGCCTCCGCCTCGGCTCCCGCTTCCGCCTCCGCCTCGGCACCGGCCTCCGGAAGGGGCCCGGAGCCGTCCGCCGGGGCCGCCCGGTTTTCGGACAGTCCATCGGAACGTTTATGCCTCATCGACCGCTCACAAACCCCTCGTATACACCTTTACCGGCAGGAAGTTAACCGGAGTCTGATCTTCCCCAACATATGCACCGGATATTGTGCCGGGCATGACTGAGTCGAACCCCAGGATCAGCAAGGCGGTCATCCCCGCCGCCGGCCTCGGTACGCGCTTCCTGCCGGCCACCAAAGCCACTCCCAAAGAGATGCTGCCTGTCGTCGACAAACCGGCGATCCAGTACGTCGTCGAAGAGGCCGTCGCCGCCGGTCTCTCCGATGTACTCATGATCACAGGACGCAACAAGCGTCCCCTGGAGGACCACTTCGACCGCAACTACGAGCTGGAGGAGGCGCTCCGCCGCAAGGGCGACGAGCACCGGCTGGAAGCGGTCCAGGCATCCAGTGACCTCGCCACCATGCACTACGTCCGGCAGGGCGATCCGCGCGGCCTCGGCCACGCGGTCCTGTGTGCCGCGCCGCACGTCGGCGACCAGCCCTTCGCGGTCCTCCTCGGCGACGACCTGATCGACCCGCGCGACCCGCTGCTGGCGCGCATGGTCGACGTCCGGGAGCGCGAGGGCGGCAGTGTCGTCGCCCTCATGGAGGTCGATCCGTCCCAGATCCACCAGTACGGCTGCGCCGCCGTCGAGCCGACCGCCGACGCGGACGTCGTACGGGTCACCCAGCTCGTCGAGAAGCCCGAACGGGCCGAGGCGCCCAGCAACCTCGCCATCATCGGCCGGTACGTCCTCGACCCCGCCGTCTTCGCGATACTCCGTGAGACGGAACCGGGCCGGGGCAACGAGATCCAGCTCACCGACGCCCTCCAGAAACTGGCCGCCGACGAGAAGATCGGCGGACCGGTCCACGGGGTGGTCTTCAAGGGGCGGCGGTACGACACCGGTGACCGCGGGGACTATCTGCGGGCGATTGTCAGACTCGCGTGCGAACGTGATGATCTGGGACCGGAGTTCCGGGACTGGCTCCGGAGCTATGTGACCGAGGAGATGCAGCCGAATTGAGCGCGAGCGCGTTGAGCAGCAGCACGATCTGGTCGGTCGACGACCATCTGGGGGACATCCTCGCGGCGGTCCGGCCGCTCGACCCGATCGAGCTGCACCTGGCCGACGCCCAGGGCTGCGTCCTGGTCGAGGACGTCACCGTCCCCGTCGCCCTGCCACCCTTCGACAACAGTTCCATGGACGGGTACGCGGTCCGGGTCGCCGACGTCCAGGGCGCGACGGAGGAGTTCCCGGCCGAGCTGACGGTCGTCGGCGACATCGCCGCGGGCGGCGCCGCCCCGCCGGCGGTCGGCCCCGGCGAGGCCGCGCGAATCATGACGGGCGCCCCGCTGCCGCCGGGCGCGGAGGCGGTCGTCCCCGTCGAATGGACCGACGGGGGTACGGGCGGCGGCGCCGCGGTGGCGATGCTCCCCGCGGGGCGCGCGCCCCAGGGCGCGGGCGGTGAGGTGCGCGTCCACCGGCCGGTGTCCGCGGGCGCCCATGTCCGGGAGCGCGGCGGTGATGTGAGCGCCGGGGATCTCGCGCTCGCGCGCGGCACGGTCCTCGGCGCGCCGCAGATCGGGCTGCTCGCCGCGATCGGCCGCGGGACGGTGCGGGTGCGCCCGAGGCCGCGGGTGGTGGTGCTGTCGACCGGGAGCGAGCTGGTGCAGCCGGGTGAGGCGCTGGGCGAGGGGCAGATCTACGACTCCAACAGCTTCGCGCTCGCCGCCGCGGCGCGCGAGGCCGGGGCGATCGCGTACCGGGTCGGCGCCGTGACCGACGACGCCGACATCCTGCGCGCCACCATCGAGGACCAGTTGGTGCGCGCCGATCTCGTGGTCACCACGGGTGGGGTGAGTGTGGGGGCGTACGACGTGGTGAAGGAGGCGCTCTCGGAGGTCGGCGCGGACGGCGCGGACGGCGCGGGCGGTGCGGGCGGTGCGGGCGGTGCGGGCGACGGCGACGACACCGTTCAGCAGGGCAGCGGGGTCGACTTCCGTACGCTCGCGATGCAGCCGGGCAAGCCGCAGGGGTTCGGCACCGTCGGCCCGGAGCACACACCCCTGCTGGCCCTGCCCGGCAACCCGGTCTCCTCGTACGTCTCCTTCGAGATCTTCGTCCGCCCCGTGATCCGGACGCTGATGGGGATGCCGGAGGTCCACCGGCCCCGGATCCGGGCCCGGCTCGCGGCGGACGCCCCCCTGCGCTCGCCGGAGGGCCGCCGCCAGTTCCTGCGGGGCACGTACGACTCCGACGCCGGGACCGTCGCCCCCGTCGGCGGCGCGGGCTCCCACCTGGTGGCGGCGCTCGCCCACGCGGACTGCCTGATCGTGGTGCCGGAGGCGGACACCGCCGTCGAGCCCGGTGCCGATGTGGAGGTGGTCCTGCTCGGCTGACTCGGCCGCCCTGGGGGTACGGTGGCTGCGCGCACGCGCCCGTACGGGCCGTGACGACGACTTTCAGGGTTCCATTCAGGTGCGTACGGACTTACCGGTTGCGCGGCCCCCTCCGCCGCGCCCGGCCCGAACCGGAGCGGCGAGCGGCGAATGAGTACAGAAGCGGGCGGACTGACCCATATCGATGAGGCGGGGGCGGCCCGGATGGTCGACGTCTCCGCGAAAGACGTCACCACGCGGACCGCGCGGGCCACCGGCCGGGTCCTGGTCTCGTCCCGGGTGGTCGGACTCCTGCGGGGCGATGGCGTCCCCAAGGGCGACGCGCTCGCCACCGCCCGGATCGCCGGGATCATGGGCGCCAAGAAGACGCCCGAGCTGATCCCCCTCTGCCATCCGCTGGCGATCTCCGGTGTGAAGGTCGACCTCGCGGTCGCCGACGACGCCGTCGAGATCACGGCGACCGTGCGGACGACGGACCGTACGGGAGTGGAGATGGAGGCCCTGACCGCCGTCACGGTGGCCGGGCTCACGGTCGTGGACATGGTGAAGGCGGTCGACAAGACGGCGGTGATCACGGACGTGCGCGTGGAGGAGAAGACGGGCGGGAAGTCCGGCGACTGGAGCCGGACGTGAGCCGCGGCGGCGAGGTCCGCAGCCACGCCCACGGCCACGACCCCGGCAGCGCCCCGGCCCCGGCTCCGTCCGACGGCGCCCCGGCCCACGCACCGGCCGGGAGCGCCCCACCTGCGGCGGCCGGCGGCCGGGGCCGCGCCCTGGTGATCACGGCGTCCAACCGGGCGTCGGCGGGGGTGTACGAGGACCGGGGCGGCCCGCTGCTGGCCGAGGGCCTCGCCGCGCTCGGCTTCACCGTCGAAGGCCCCCGGGTGGTGCCCGACGGCGACCCGGTCGGCGAGGCCCTGCGTACGGGCGTCGCCGCGGGCTACGACGTGATCCTCACCACCGGGGGCACCGGCCTGTCGCCCACCGACCGCACCCCCGAGCAGACCCGGACCGTCCTCGACCGGGAGATCCCCGGCATCCCGGAGGCGATCCGCGCCTACGGCTCCGCGAAGGTGCCGACGGCCGCCCTGTCCCGGGGTCTGGCGGGTGTCGCCGGCCGTACGCTGGTGGTGAACCTCCCCGGTTCACCCGGTGGTGTACGGGACGGGCTGGCCGTCCTGGAGCGGATCCTGCCGCACGCGGTCGACCAGATCCGCGGCGCCGACCACGCCCCCGCCGCCGACCCTGCTCCCGCCGACGGGCAGGGCCACCGGGACGGCACCAGACCTTCGGGGAGCCGACGCTGAACGCCCCCTGGCCGGTGGTCCTGGCGGACGGCGATGTGGTCCTCCGCCCCATAAGGCTGCGCGACCAGCGCGCCTGGCGCGAGGTCAACCGGCGCAACCGCGACTGGCTGCGCCCCTGGGAGGCCACCATTCCGCCCCCGGCGCCCGGTGCGCCGCCCGCGCAACGCCCCACGTACCGCCAGATGGTCCGCCATCTGCGGGCGGAGGCGAACGCGGGCCGGATGCTGCCGTTCGTGATCGAGTACCGGGGTCTGCTGGTGGGGCAGCTCACGGTGGCCGGGATCACCTGGGGCTCCATGTGCTCGGGTCATGTCG
Organism: Streptomyces sp. NPDC059248; assembly: GCF_042753905.1. Lineage (NCBI taxonomy): Bacteria > Bacillati > Actinomycetota > Actinomycetes > Kitasatosporales > Streptomycetaceae > Streptomyces > Streptomyces sp. NPDC059248. The sequence goes on from NZ_JBHYZV010000017.1 coordinate 101,754, forward strand.
GCTACTGGGTGGACCGGGAGGTCGCGGGCCGCGGGGTGATGCCGACGGCCGTGGCGCTCGTCACGGACCACTGTTTCCGCACCGTCGGACTCCACCGGATGGAGGTCTGCATTCGACCCGAGAACATCCCCAGCCGCCGGGTCGTGGAGAAACTCGGATTCCGTGAGGAAGGCCTGCGTCCTCGATATCTCCACATCGACGGCGCATGGCGTGACCACCTGGTGTTCGCCCTGACCGCGGAGGAAGTGCCCGAGGGCCTGCTCCACCGCTGGCGCCGGGCGCGCCCCGAGACACCCCAGAAATAAAAAACATGTTCGAATTCGATCCCCATGGTCATGTGATGATCCGAACAATCGCAAAAAAAGTCCGTCATATCAGCGGGATCAGGCGACACACCGGCCCAATTGGCGGATGTCCTTGCGAGAATCCCTCTACGGTGTGACCGTGAGCAGCAGCGGCCTCATCTACGCAGTCATCGTCGGGGCCTGGGCCGCCTACCTGGTGCCGATGTGGCTCCGCAGGCAGGACGAGCTGAACGAGGCACGTCCGACGGAACGCTTCTCCACCGCCATCCGGCTGCTGTCCGGCCGCGGGGCGATGGAGCGCCGATACGCCAAGGAGCTGCGGGAACGCGACCCGGAGCAGCCCGAGTCCGACGTCGACCCGGACGCCGTCACGGAGCATCTGAGCACCGTCGACGTCCGGGGCTTCGCCGCGCCCCGCACCGAGGTCCGCCTCCCGGACCACGCGCAGGCGCCCGCCCCGGCTCCCGGCGGCCAGGGACGACCGGCGCCCGGCGGCCCCGGACCGTCCGGATCGGGCGGCCCGGCCGCCGACCCGGCCGCGGCTCCCCGCCCGGCCGCCGGACGGCAGCGCCGCCCGCGCCCCAGCCGGGCCGCCGCCGAGCGCGCCCGCCGCAGCAAGGTGCTGGCCCGCCGGCGACGTACCACCGTCATGCTCTTCCTCGCCTTCACGGGGTGCTCCGTCGTGGCCGCGGTCGGCGGCCTGGGCTTCCTGTGGGCGCCCGCGGCGCCCGCGGTGCTCCTGAGCGTGTACATCGGCTATCTGCGCACCCAGGAACGGCGGCGCTTCGTGGTGGTCATGGACCGGCGCCGGGCCGAGGCGGCCGCGGCCCGCCTGCGCGAGACCCGCCAGCGGCCCGCGCCCCCGGCGCCCCGCGCGGAGCCCGCGGCCGAGCGCCCCGAATCCCTCCCGGAGCCCGAACCGGCCCCCGTCTCCCCGCAGGAGGCCGGGCGCCGCGCCCTCGTCGAGCAGACGGACCACGCGGAGTGGGTCGACCAGCAGCGCCACCGGGGCCCGGCCTCCGGCGACAGCTGGGACCCGGTCCCCGTACCGCTCCCCACCTATGTGACGGCCCCGGTCGCCCCGCGCGCGACGAGCGGGATCGACATGAACGACCCGGAGACCTGGAGCTCGGCCCGCTCCTCGACGGCCGACCCCACCCCGCAGCCGCCCCCGGCCCAGCCCCGCCCCGCACCCCGCCGCGGCGGCCGCGACCGGGGCCGCACCCCCCTCTTCGACCAGTACGCGGACGAGGACCGGCCCCGCGCCGCCAACGAGTGACCTGCGAAGGAACGGATTACCGAGCACTTCTGTCGAGGTGCTAAAGTTTCACTCGTTGCAAGGGCCTGTGGCGCAGTCCGGTAGCGCACCTCGTTCGCATCGAGGGGGTCAGGGGTTCGAATCCCCTCAGGTCCACAAGCAGCTCAGAACCCCTGGCGGGGATTCCCGCCAGGGGTTCTTTCGGCGTTGCGGGCGGGGCCCCGACGCGGTCGACGGATTCTTGGTCGTGCCGCGTGGGACGGGTGGGGTGCCGGTCTTCCCGATGGTGGCCGTTCACCGGGGGGATGCCGCGGTGAACGGCTCATCGGGACCGAGTGCGCCGAGCGTCGGCGGCTCAGCCGATCTGCCACTTCTGGTTCTTGCCGCCGTCACAGGTCCGCAGCTGGAGCCGGAATCCGGTCGGGCCGCCGAGGTTCACGGGCTCGACGCATTTGCCGGACCGCGGGTTCACCAAGGAACCATCGGTCCGGAGCTTGAAGGTCTGGGCCGCGTTGGACGAGCAGTCGGCGATCTGGACGGGCGTACCGTCGGCCGTCGCGCCTCCTGACACATCCATGCACGTCTTCTTCTGGTAGAGCGTCCACACCTTGCCGTCCGGGCGGAACTCGAACCGCTGACGTGCCTTGCCGGAGCAGGCGTCGAGCCGCAGGGGCGTGCCGTCGGTGACGGCCGCGCCGACGATGTCCAGGCAGCGGTTCGCGGCGAAGGCCATGACCTGGCCCTTGACCTTGCCGTCGTCGAGCTTCGGGGGGCGGGGGATCTCCGAGCCGCCTCCATCGGCCGGGCCCGGCGGGGCCTTCTCGACCCGGGGCTTCTTCGCCTTGTCCCCGCCGGTCGAGGGCGGCTGTCCGTCCGTCGCGCCGGAGCCGCCGTCCGAACCGGAGTTGGATCCCTTGCCGGGTGACGTACCGGGCTTCTGGACCGGCTCGCCCTTGCCGTCGGTCGTGCCGTCGCCGCCCTTGCCGTCCCCTGCCGACGCGTGGCCGTTCTCCCCGCCGTCCGGGGCGACGACATCGGCCGGACCGCCGCTTCCCGGCTGCCTCTGTTCACCGGCGGCGCCGGTGTCCTTCGCCGAGCCGGAGCCGGATCCGGATCCGTCCTTGTCCATCAGCGGGATCGTCACCAGTACGAGTCCCGTCACCGCGGCCGCGGCGGCGAGGGCGATCCACCCCCGCTTGCCCGGCTTCAGGCGGCGCCGGGGTTCCGAGGGGTCCGCGCCGACCAGTGGGGCGAGTTCTTCCGAGCCCGCGTCCCCCGCCGGAGGGACCGGCAGCGGCGGCCCGAACCCTCGCGGCGTCTCGAACGGGTCCGCAGGGTCGAGGCGTTCCGAAGGCGCGAAGCGCTGCGAGCGCTTGATGAACGGCTTCGACGGCGTGAACGGCTCGAAGGTGTCGGACGACCCGGATGGTTCGGACGGCTCGGATGCTCGGTTGTCGGGCTCGGGCGGCACATCAACTCCCGTGGTGTTCGGCTGCGGTGGTGCGAGGTCGGTGGCGGAGCGGCGGCCCGCCCCGGCGTGCCCGGGAACCACCACCGGGTGCGCACGGGTGCGACGAGTGACACCGGCTCACATTCACTGCCTAGGTGTATTGACCACGAGCGTTGTTGACGCTGGTTGGGTCTTGATCATGACGAAGACCTCCGGTGTGGTGAAGGTGTCTAAGCTGCACCGCACACGGA